>JANXVQ010000673.1 GCA_025351545.1 Spirosoma sp. | reverse complement strand
AAAACCGAGCGCGAAAAACAAGCCATCATCAAAGACACCGAACGTAGCTTCGGCATCAAAACGGGCAACCAATAGGCTGTTTTGCTGATGGCGCAAGGCTGGAGCCTTGCGCCATCGCGATAGCTAGGCAAGACTAAATTTATCAGGCGTCGTGCAACCTTCTTATATCTAACAACATCCTTACCACATAAACAGATAAACTACATGAAGCGCAACCAGTTTCTACTAACCCTACTCAGCGCAGGTACACTGGCGCTGACGTCCTTTGCCGGTACTAACAGCGACGACCAGCCTCCCTATCAAACCAAAACCTTTTCGGGTAATATCAACGCTGTTCGTGCCGAAACATCGGGCGGCAGCCTAACCATTCAAGGCGGTTCTGAAGACGCGAAAGTTGAGATGTATGTACGTGCCAACAACTGGAATGACAAACTCGATAAAGCCGAAATCGAAGATCGTTTGAAAGACTACGATATTTTTATCGCACAGGAAGGCAGCACGATAGTAGCCACGGCTAAACGTCGGGGAATTAGCACCAACTGAAAAAAAACACTGAGTATCAGCTTCAAATTCTACACACCGCGCAACATCACCACCGACCTGCGCGCATCGGGCGGCAGCATTCAACTTTCTTCGCTAACGGGTAGCCAGAAGTTCCGTACCAGTGGCGGAAGCCTGAGTCTGACCGACCTGGAAGGCGATATCAACGGCCAGACTTCCGGTGGTTCTATCAGCATGGATCGTTGCCGGAAAAATATTGATCTGCAAACGTCGGGCGGTTCAATTGAAGCCAAAGAGTCATCGGGCAAAATACGTCTGCATACATCGGGTGGCAGCATCCGGCTCACCGGATTGAAAGGCACAATTGATGCGCAAACCAGCGGAGGCAGCGTAAACGGCAACAATATTGCGGGCGACATTAAAGCGAGCACATCGGGCGGTTCTGTACGTTTGTCAAAAGTAGCTGGCAGCCTTGATGCCAGTACCAGTGCGGGCGGTGTTGATGTGGAAATTGTAAAACTGGGTGAATACGTACGGCTGACGACCAGTGCAGGCGGTATAAATGTAAAAATGCCCCTCGACAAAGGCTTAACCCTGAATTTGAGTGGTAACAGAATAAAAATTCCTCTTGGCAATTTCAATGGCGATACCGACAAAGAGCGTATCAAGGGCACATTGAACGGAGGTGGTATTCCGGTAACGCTTTCGGCTAACAGCGGAAGTGTGAATGTGAATCAGTAACGAATGAAAAAAGTAGAATGCCCAATGAATAATTCGCAGGAACTATCCATTGGGCATTCTACTTTTTTCATTACTATGAATACGTCATTCTTCGACCGTCGATTACTAATCAACCTGGGGTTGACGCTCATCAGTAGCGCGACGATTTTATTCTGTATCAAAATTGCCCCGGCCATTCACCTCCCCTATTTTGCGGCTACGGCTTTAGCCACGGGGTTGGGTTTTCTGGAACCACGCAAGGGCTGGTTTCTTGCCGTTTCCCAAGCTACTTTTATCTGGCTCGGCTATATAATTTTCGTTCCCATACCCGACGGCCCCGCCGACCGTGACGTTGAGAATTTTGGTCTCTACGGCTCCATGATTCTGTCGTTTATCGGCAGTTTTATTGGCGGATTGTTAAAGCGGGCGCTGGATAAAGGGTAGTATCTACCATAAAATGACGACGCGTTTTCTGTTATATTTGGACGATACCCCTACTACTTATCTCGCTACTCCTACTGATTAGGACTCTTTGTCTGGAGAGCTTACAAACTGGTTCTACGCCAGTAACATCAGTTTCTTTGTATCTTTGAATTATGTTCTTCCTGACTCAAAAACCGCCTTTTGCCAGCTTGTTGCCTTCCTTCGAAGGCGAACTATATTTCGATAACTCACCTGAACACACAGCCCAGCGGATACTGTACTCCACCGATGCGTCTGTCTATCAGGAAATGCCAATAGCGGTGGCATTACCCAGATCCGTGGCCGACATAAAAAAACTATTGCGGTTTGCTCAACAATATGAATTAGGCTTGATTCCTCGTGCCGCCGGAACATCATTAGCGGGGCAAGTTGTGGGGAGCGGCATTGTTGTCGACATCTCTAAATATTTCGGTAAGATTCTGGATATCAATGCCGCTGAACAATGGATACGCGTTCAGCCGGGCGTTATTCGCGACGATTTAAATGCGTTTCTGAAACCCCACGGCCTGCTGTTCGGACCTGAAACGTCTACGGCCAGCAGGGCTATGATTGGCGGCATGATTGGCAATAACTCCTGTGGTCTGCACTCTATCATCTGGGGCACTACCCGCAACCATCTGCTCGAAGTTCGGGCCGTATTGAGCGACGGTGCCGAAGTGACGTTCGGCCCACTCACCCGTGAACAATTCGATGCCAAATGCCGGGGCGAAAACGTCGTGAGTCCACTGGAACAACGACTCTACGTACAGTTTCGCGACTGGCTATCAAAACCAACCGTTCAGCAACACATCCGCGAAGGGTATCCAAAACCAACCGTTACCCGCCGAAATACAGGCTACGCGCTGGATGCGATGGTCGACTTTTTCAGCCCCCCCCGCCCCCAAATGGGGAGTATGTCGGCCCAGGAGGTTCTCCCTTTGGGAGCGGGGGGGCTATTCAACTTCGCCCATCTAATCGCGGGTTCAGAAGGTACGCTGTGCTTTATCACCGAAGCAAAACTGAATTTATTGCCATTGCCGCCAAAAGAAACGGCTTTAGTCTGTGGTCACTTTGCAACCATCCGCCAATCGCTCGAAGCCAATTTGGTAGCGTTGGCACATGGATGTTCAGCCTCAGAATTGGTGGACGATTATATCCTGCAACTGACCAAAACCAACATCGAGCAAGCCAAAAACCGAACGTTTGTAGAAGGCGATCCGAAGGCTATTTTAATGGTTGAGTTTTTTGACGAAACAGCGGAAGGTGTCAACAAAAAAGCGGCTGATTTCGTAACGGCCCTGCGCCAGAAAGACCTGGGATACGCCTACCCTACCCTATTCGATACTGATACCCAGAAACCCTGGGCATTGCGCAAAGCGGGTTTGAGTATAATGTACAACATTCCCGGCGCCGACAAACCGGCGAATGTCATTGAAGATACAGCCGTCGATGTCCACGACTTGCCCGATTACATCGACGAACTGGACCGCATGGCCTGGGAGCAGCACGGGTTGAAACTCGAATATTCGGCTCATGCCGGGGCGGGCGAAATTCATGTACTGCCACTCATTAACCTCAAATCGTCGGAGGGACGGGCCAAGTTCCGGGCGTTGCTCATGGACACAGCGCAGCTGGTCAA
Source organism: Spirosoma sp. (assembly GCA_025351545.1). GTDB lineage: Bacteria > Bacteroidota > Bacteroidia > Cytophagales > Spirosomataceae > Spirosoma. The sequence goes on along the minus strand of JANXVQ010000673.1, from coordinate 3,527 downwards.
AAAATACGGCGGTTCACTCTCCGGCGAGCATGGCGACGGTCGCCTGCGGGGCGAATGCATTGCGTTTATGCTCGGGCCAGAAAATTATCAATTATGTAAAGATGTAAAAGACCTCTGGGACCCGCATAACACATTCAACCCCGGCAAAATAGTCAACACGCCCCCCATGAACGAATCACTTCGTTCGGAAGCTGACGTGGTGATTCCACAACCAAAAACGGTGTTCGACTTCTCGCAGGATGGCGGTTTGCTGGAACTGGCCGAAAAATGTTCCGGCTCCGGCGACTGTCGAAAAACCGAAATTTCGGGGGGAACGATGTGCCCCAGTTACATGGCTACCCGGCTTGAACACGACACCACACGGGCGCGGGCCAATATTTTACGGCATTTTTACAGCCGAACCGAAAAGCCAACGGAACAAGATTACGAAGCGGTTAAAGATGTGCTGGACTTGTGTTTGTCCTGCAAAGCCTGCAAAGCCGAATGCCCATCCAGCGTAGATATGACCCGCATGAAGGCCGAATTTACGCAACAGCAATATCGGGAAACGGGGATTCCATTACGGGCTCGGCTGGTCGGAAATTTCACTAAACTGATGCGGCTGGCAAGCCTTGCCCCCTGGATTTACAACGCAATTTACGACAGCCAGTCCCTTCGCCGACTGGCAAACCGCGCCGTTGGTTTCCACCCCGACCGCACGATGCCGGAATTGGCCGGAACAACACTGAGGAAATGGTGGTGGGAACAGAAAAAAGAGGAGAATGAACAAATAGGCCGGGAAAAACGGAACAACTACTCACCATCGGCACGCACCAGTTCGGTTGAACCGCAACTGGGTTCCATTCTGCTTTTTGCGGATGAATTCACGAACTACAACGATGTAGAGGTTGGAAAAAAAGCGATTCAGTTGATTGAGCGATTAGGTTACGCAGTTTCTATTCCTGAACATGTTGAAAGTGGCCGGACATATTTGTCGAAAGGGTTAGTAGATGATGCGAAAGAAATCGCGATCCGCAACGTGACGCTGCTCAAAGACCTGATCACCGATGAAACGCCCTTGATTGGTTTGGAACCTTCGGCCATTTTAACCTTCCGCGATGAATATCCGAACCTCGTTCCAGCCGAATTGAGAGACGATGCGCAACGCATTGCCAAAAACGTTTTCCTATTTGAAGAGTGGCTCGCCAGAGAAGCGGATGCCGGACGCGTTAACCGGAGTCTGTTCACGACAGAAGCCCATCTGGTGAAAGTTCACGGCCACTGCCATCAAAAAGCCCTTTCGTCTATGACACCGGTAAAGAAAGTACTTTCACTGCCAGTAAATTATACCGTGCAACTGATTCCGTCGGGATGTTGTGGCATGGCGGGTTCATTCGGCTACGAGACGGAGCATTACGATCTGTCGATGCAAATTGGCGAGTTGGTCTTATTTCCAGCCGTGCGTAAGGCCGGAAATGCCATTATTTCAGCCGCAGGCACCAGTTGCCGCCATCAAATAAAAGATGGAACAGGCCGTAAAGCGTTGCACCCCGCCGAGATTTTATTTGCCGCACTTTTATAACCCGGCAGACACTCATTTTAATTATTGGCTAACCGGGCGAAAAGGCCAGACTACCTTAATCGCATAAAAACCTTTTGCCCTGTTGATCGTTCTTCATAGACCTGAAACACTCACAACGATCATGGAAAACAACGAGAATCTTAGCGATGGAGCCAGACAGGCTGATACCGTATCCAGCGAACATGCTGAAACGATGTTCAGTACCGATCAGGCCGAAACTAATATGGTGAAGTTGGTAGACGGCAAATTAGTCTCTATCGGTCATACAGAATCTGATGTCTCCGACGATATGCCCCGTATTCGGTTGGGTAGCGATGAAGAACGGGCTTTAATGGGCGACGATAAAAAGAAATACGAAAACTCAGAAGCAGCCCTGCGCGGGGGCACAATGTTCGACCCATCGGTTATGCCTGACAACCCAATTGCCGTCGGTGAGATCACGGGCAACCCAGACGCAGGATCAACGGTGAACACAGGTTTACCTTCTGAAGATGAGCCAGATACTAGAACCACACCAACGAATTCATTTGGGGGATGGAGTTTCATTCATACTCCTGCCGGTGATATGATTCCGACAACGCCGGGTGTGCCTGACCCAACACAACCAATGCCGGGGATTCCTGAAACACCGCCGTATAATCCGATACCAGGCCCGGAAATTCCCGAATTGCCCGGTACGCCAAAACCAGCCGTACCCGAAATTCAGAAACCGGAACAGCCTAACCGTTCGCATGAAATAAATGACCGGACGTTGAGCACGTTTACGTCGGCAATAGCCGGTATAGCATCGGGCGAACCGGTAAAAGGAACTCAGTACGAGGGTTTAGCCGCAGGGCCAGACGATGAGGGCATGGAAGACAAACCCGATACCGGCGACTCAGCGCATCCGTACGATGTAAATGCTAAAGATGTCGGCGAAAATCAGCCAGGCGAGCGCCCGGAAGAAGCTGAGGAAGCTCAGAAATTTCCTCGTGAAATGGCCGACGAAAGCAGCATTATAGCGCAGGACATGATTTCAGGCCCGGACCGTTCCGACCAGAAATCGACAGACGGGTTAGATCGGAAATACAATGATCCGCAGGCGGCTCGTGAAATGGCGACCTAATCAGAATAGAATAAAAAAGAGAACGTGGTTGGTATAGCCTGTGAATTGCTATATCAACCACGTTCTCTTTTTTTATACATTTAACCCAAAATTCCAAACTACATGAAAAAGTTAATTATTCCCTGCCTTTTGCTCAGCGCAATAGCATTTGCAGCGCCCCCCAAGTGGACATCACTGTTTGATGGTAAAACCATAAAAGGCTGGCATAGCTATCATAAAGAGGGCGTTGTGGGTTGGTATGTTGAAGACGGAGCTATGACTCCCGACGGTACGGGTGGCGACCTCGTAACGGACAAAGAATACGAAAACTTTGAACTGGAGTTCGAGTTTAAAATTCCGAAAGGCAGCAACAGTGGCGTCGTTTACAAAATAACCGACAGCCCCGACATTAAATCGACGTACATGTCGGGTCCTGAATATCAGGTTATTGACGACAAAGGTTATCTGGATAGCGAAGGAAAACCCTACAAATTGAAAGACACTCAAATGACTGGTGCTGACTATGATATGATACCACCGTCGGACTTTACGATTACCAAAGTGCCCGGCGAGTGGAATAAAGGGCGCATTGTGGTCAACAAAAACCATGTCGAACATTTTCTGAACGGCAAAAAAGTGGTCGATTACGAATACGGTTCCGAAAAATGGAAAACCTTAGTCACTAAAAGTAAATTCGCCAATTGGCCCTATGCCACACCCCACGCCAAAGGCAAAATTGCGTTTCAAAACCACAGCCCCAAAGAGCGCGTCTGGTACAAAAACGTGCAGATTCGGGAGTTGTAAGTAAAAACTAAAATAGTGGTGGTGTCGGGTTCTCAAACCCGACGCAATGGCTGACGCGAGTGTGTCGGGTTTGAGAAC
>JANXVQ010000667.1 GCA_025351545.1 Spirosoma sp. | reverse complement strand
CCCGACACCACACAGAACAAACAAAGTTACTTTTTCAGCTTAAACTGTCGTTGAGCGAACTCAAGAAATACGGGCCAGTCGAGCGAATCGACGTGACCGCCTTCATGGTTTCGGAAGGCAAGTTCTCCACTAATCAACGAAACATCGGGCGCGGGCATCCCGGTTGTCCCTACGCCTTTTTTACCGAGTAATTCATAGACCGGACTAGCGCCAACGCAGGCCAAAAACTCGCCTTTCGAGTCGGACCAACTGTCTTTTGTTCCCCCTGTAATGAACAACGGGCGGGGCGCAATCAGGGCCATCAACTCGTGCGCATCAACTGGCATCGCAGACCAGTTACCACCATATTTCAGGAAGTTTCCGGCCATCCAGTGATATTCGCCCGAACCGGCCACATTGTCAATCGTTTCGCCGTAGCTACGCTTCTCCAACGAAGCCCCCATCGATCCTGAACAACTAGCGAACACAGTGGCCCAGCGTGAGTCCAGTGCGCCCGCTAACAGAGCAGTTTTTCCCCAACGCGAATGCCCTTGAATGCCAATTTGTTTAGGATTGATAGCTTTGTCGGTTTCAAAATAATCGAGCACACGGCTAAGGCCCCAACTCCAGGCAGCTAACACGCCCCAATCGTCGGGTTTGCGATCTTTCCCTCCGTTCATCAGGCCAATAATACCTTCGTGCAAACCAGCTCCGCTGTCCATTTGGATAGCCCCCGTGTTGACGATCGCTACGGCCCAACCCGCATCGATTAATTTTTCAATCGTCGCTACAGGTGTTGGGAACGAACCCCAGACAATAACCATCAACGGTACTGGTCCCTGCGCATTAATCGGTGTATAGCGCGTAACGGGAATACTGGGCGTGGCCGCCGGGTATCGGGCATTGTCGATTTGCCCAAGCAGCGATTTCCGAAGGGCCTTCCCGCCAAGCACTGTGCTATCGGTTCCGGTAGGCGCAAACGTTACTTTAGGCGTATTCGACGGTGTTTTTCCGTAAATATTAGTCAGGTAATCGTTCAAGATTTCGGGACGGCGCTGTTTCCACCACGTATTGGCGTCTTTCACTGATTTTCCATTTTTCAGCTTTAGCGGGTCAGGAAGCGTATAATCAGCGGCTTTCGTCTCGTCATAATTCGACCAGTTCCCCCAACCCGATCGTACATGGGTATAACCCGCTTCGTCGTACCAATTGGTTGATCCCTCCTTGAGCTTAAGGTGCTGTGGTCGTTTAGGATCGTCGGCCGGTGGGGGCAGCGTTGGTAATTTAAGATCGAGTTTATCCATCATCTTTTGCCAATCTTCCTGACTCGCTGCCCGCATCCTGTTCATATAAGCCGTGCGCTCTTCGGGCGACATTTTCTGAAAATCAGGTGCCTGAGCACCAACTCGTTGACTGGATAAGCCAATGAAAGAACATACCCAAACAATTAATCGGCAAAACTGGAGCAAGCAGGTGCGATTTTTCATAACTAATGAGTTGAACGTTCTCATAAGTGATAGCGCGAACGTCTACGTTCGTGCTGACTATTTCCCGGCCTCTGGCCGATTTACCAACTTACTATTGCTTTCTTCCGGCCAGAGGCCGGTTCATAGCCAGCACGAACGTAGACGTTCGCGCTATCGCGCTGTTAATTAACTTTTTGTACTCGACGAAAAACGAAAATGTAGAGCATAGTCCACGCCACCAGGTAGGCCAGACCAGCGATATAGAAAATAATATAGTAGCCTTCCGAAAGGCTGCCCAGTGCTTTATAATGGTCCAAAATTCGCCCGACAAGCAGGGGAAAAATGGCTCCCCCAAGGGTTCCGGCCATCGTTCCCAAGCCAACAACACGGCTTAAGACCTGCTTCGGAAACTGGTCGGCGGCTACCGTAAAAATATTAGCTGACCAGGCTTGGTGAGCCGCTACAGCCAAGGACAAAATGGCAATTACGGGCCACATACTACTCATCTGACTGATAGCCATAACCGGCGTTATACAAACCGCAAACAACGCCATAGCCCATTGGCGTGCCCGTGTGGGGTGCCATCCTTTCTGAATCAGCCGGGAAGACAGCCAGCCCCCTCCAACGCTACCGATCGTGGCTGCCAGATAAATGACAATAAGCGGAGCGCCTAATTTCTTTAAATCGAGGTGATAAATATTTGACAGGTAAGAGGGCAACCAGAACAGGAAAAACCACCAGATGGGGTCAGTCAGTAGTTTACCACTCATAAAACCCCAAATGGCTTTGTTGGCGAATATGGGATAGTTGGTCATGGTGCCATCAGCCAGCAGATCGGTGGCAGCCGCATCACCAGCAACCGAAGGTTCGATGGCAGGCTCTGCTGTGATATAGGCTAATTCTGCCGAGTTAACGCGCTTGTGGCGGGCGGGAACTTCATAATAGAACCACCAGGCAATAATCCATAGAAAACCAAGGGCACCCGTAGCGATAAAAGCCATTTGCCAACCGGCAACGAGGGCTATCCAGGGGACAATGGCAGGGGCTACAACGGCACCAATGTTGGCTCCAGAATTGAAAATGCCAACCGCCAGCGCCCGCTCTTTCTGCGGAAACCATTCGGCTACGGTCTTGATCGACGCAGGAAAATTGCCGGCCTCGCCAACTCCCAAAAATGCTCTGGCAATCATAAAGCCGAACGTACTACCCGCCAGCGCATGGCCCATTGCCGCAAAACTCCACACCAGAATGGCCCCGATATAACCGATTTTGGTGCCTATCCGGTCAATAATATACCCGGCCAACAGGGTGCTGGCGCCATAGAAAAAAGTAAAAACCGTTACGATATTGCCATAATCGGACTCGGTCCAGCTAAACTCCTTTTCCAGGATGGGCTTCAACAAACTGATTACCTGCCGGTCGAGGTAATTGATCGTCGTAGCAAAAAAGAGGAGCCCAACAATTACCCAGCGATAATTGCTTGCCACAGGCATGCCGTCGGTGGGCTTCAGAATTCCGGGAACTACGGAAGTGGGTTTTGTTATCAATGTAACGGGTACGATTAGGATGAGCGTCTGTCGGACTACCTTAAAACACGGCTATCCTGTTTAATTACTGTTCAGGCTAACTGGCCTTCCCGCAACTGTCCGCAGAAAAAAAAATATCTACGGACAGTTGCACTGGCTTTGCAAGAAATAAAATTACACAAAAAACGGCACGTCTTTCGGTGCGTACTTTCTCATGGCTTCTTCATTAATTTCTACGCCGATACCCGGTTTATTGGATAGCGGAATGAATCCATTCTCCACCATTGGCCCATCGAACGTAACGATTTCTTTGAACATCGGCTCCTCATGGAAATAAATCTGCCACTCCAGAATCAGGAAGTTTGGCACAGATGCGCATACGTGGCTCGACGCCATAGCACCCAGATACGACGCCACCATGTGCGGAGCAAACGGCACGTAATATAGATTGGCTAAGTTGGCAATCCGCTGACCTTCACCCAGTCCACCCGCTTTTTGCAAGTCGGGCATAATGATGTCAACGGCGCCAATTTCAAGAAGTTTTCGGAACCCGTGCGCCAGATAATGGTTCTCGCCCGCACAAATGGGCGTGTTCGAGGCTTCCCGAATTTGCTTGTACGCTTCCGGATTTTCAGCGGGGATAGGTTCTTCGAGAAACAACAGGTTCAGCGGTTCCATCATTTTGGCAACGCGCCGGCCGGTGGGTACGTCGTACTTCCCGTGCATATCTACGCAGATGTCAATTTTTGGTCCAACAGCCTTCCGAACCCCGGCAATCTGGTTGTACATTCGCTCCAGTTCACCCTGCCCGGCGGTCCAGTTATAGGCGTCGAATTTATTCGGATCATTGCGTTCGTCGATGTCATATTTCACGGCGTTGAAACCCATATCGACGGCTTTTTTGGCACTCTTGCCGAAAGCGTCGGGGCTGGTATCGGTTTCCCGATAGGCGCCCGTGTCGCAGTACACCCGGATTTTATCCCGGAATTTTCCGCCGAGTAATTGATAAACGGGCATGCCGAGTGCTTTACCAACTAAATCCCAAAGGGCTGCTTCAACCGCCGACAGTACTGCAATGTACATGCCCGCCTGAGCCCCTTCAAAAAAGCCTGCTTTGCGAATATCTTCAAATAAGCGATTGACGTTGAGCGGGCTTTTGCCCTTAATGCGTTCGCCCATCATCTTCACCAAGTGATAGGTTCCGGGCGTAGCATCAACGCCTTCGCCACAGCCCCAAATTCCCTGATTGGTGTGTACTTTAACAAACAGGCTGTGCCCGTTGCGGATAAAGCCACATTTGATATCGGTGATTTTCAGGTCAGATGGGGCAGAGGAAAGCGGAGCGTTGTGGACGGCTGTTTCCAGCCCTTCTCCGAAACTAGATAATGCACCGGCACTGAAGACGCTGGCTAAGGCGCTTTTGGTTAAAAAAGAACGACGGGATGTTGTCATGAGGGATTGAAAAGATTTAGGTATACCAGATTTTAGCCAGTGTAATTGACTATGTTTCTTGATTTGAAGCGGTGTTTTTTATTCTCGCCAGGTTAATTGATTTGTATTGCATAAGCGCCGAAGCATCTTTATCGTGGTGTCGGGTTCTCAAACCCGACACATGTATTGCTGACGCGAATGTGTCGGGTTTGAGAAC
>JANXVQ010000661.1 GCA_025351545.1 Spirosoma sp. | reverse complement strand
GCTTTATCAATGATTGAACAAATGATGATGGGCGGGCAAAAGCTTTAGCTCCGAATCCATCAATCAGAACCGGCAGGACCAGCGACGAAGCCGCATACTGTAGGAAATTACGACGCTTCATAATTCAATGAGTGAATGAGCGAAAGAGTGAATGAGCGAAAGAGTGGCTGACGCGTTGTTACTTTCGCTCATTCACTCTTTCGCCCTTTAGTTTTTTAGACTACCTGATACTCGGCCATGCGGAAAATGTATTGCAGAAAAGCCGTCAACTTCATCTGAACCGCCTGTTTTTTTGCGGCATCGGTTGGCGTTTTAACATAGTCGTTCCATTCGCTGGTCCACTCGTAGCGCGGAATGGAATTGAGCAAAATGGTATCGGTCAGAAAATCCTTTTGCATCTGATCGAGCGGAACGGCCAGTAGCTGCCCCGTTAAGTCATTTACCAGTTTGGCGGCATCACTGGGGTCGGAGAGCGTTTTAACATAGGTCAGCACATCAATAACGGGTTTGCCGTTCAACTTCAGGGCGTTTGTTGTCAGTGAGTCGCCAAAGAAACCGCGTAATCCCAGCGTAGTCGAATTGATCCATTGCTGATAATAGCCTGTTTGGTAGTAAGCCGTCCAGCCAAATACTGTTGGCGGATTAAGTAAATCCTGCTGTTCCTCCTTAACGCGGGCGTTGATATAATTGCCGATCTGGTAAAAGGCCGTTATACTTTGGGTTTGATCAGGAGCCTGCAAACCCCAGAATCGAAAGGTGCCGATAACCAAATCTGTCGGCGATTTGATAACTGCTCCCGGCAGTGACGCATCGAAGAAGTGTTGACTCTGGAAAAGAGCCGTTAGCACTGGTTTTATCTCGAAATTATTTTTGCGAAACAGGTCGGCAAGCGGTTGAATAAAATTTGTTTCGACAGTATCAGGAATATCGGAATTGACAAACCAGCGGTAGAGCTTTCGGCAGATGTTCCGGGGCGTTTCAACATTCCGGAGAATCATGTCCAGTAAGTCATTCAGTTCATCCAGACCCGCCGTTGCGCTCGAGCGTCCTTTTATGACCGTGTTTTGATAGGCTGCCGAGAATGTTTTGTCTGTGGTATCATGTCGGGCTGCCTTAAACGAGCTGCCGATAGCTGCGTTGGTAGCGTCTCTATAGCCTGTATCGACCCAGCCAGTCAGGACTTTAGCGGCTGCCCGGACATCGGCTTCGGTATACCCACCATTTCGACCAATTGTGAAGAGTTCCTGAAGTTCGCGACCGTAATTTTCGTTAGCTGTACCAACCACATTCTGATTTCCATTGAGGAAACGGAGCATAGCCGGGTCTTGCGTAATAGCGATGGTAAATGCTTTGAAATTGCCCAGCGCGTTTTGCCGAAGTAGTGTATTGTACTGATACATGTACCGGCAATCATTGACTGTAGAATCGTTGGTTACGAAATGATTAGACCAGAATAAGGTCATCTTTTCGAGCAGCGATGCGGGCTGATTAAGCATCAAATTGCCCCACCACATTTTAATATACGCTTGATAAGTGCCTTGATTTGTCATATCGAAAGGCTGATCCGTAAATGCTTTGCTCGTTTTAAGATCGAGTGGGGGAGCGGGTGTGGGCTGGTTGACCAGAAGTTTCGCAACCACCTGTGCGGCTGTTTGGCCCGTTAACGATTTAATCTGCTCGGGCGTAGGGCCGAATGTCGTCCGCCTGAGCAGGTGAGCGACCTGAGCCGCCGTCAGGGGTTGTGTGTACGCATCAAGTAGAGCCACGGCAGAGATGATTAAACGGGTTCGATAGGTGTCTCTCTGACTGATAACCAACCAATAAGGTTTAATAACTAATAGCTAATTAACTGATTTTTAATGCGTTAGTTAATAGAAAAGCCTGAAATGATACATTTCAGGCTTTTCTATTAACTAACTCTAAGTTTTATAAACTCATAACTGTGGCTGTTGAGCGACCAGTACATCATCAACGTGACTGGATTTGCGGCTGCGCATCCAAAGCCACAGGCCTGTGAACGCAAAAATCAGGATAATCGGAAACGTCATCATTGTAGACAGGGTAGCTTGTCCGGTGGCTAATTCCAGCGCTGATCCGCTAAGATTCTTGGCTGCCTGTTCGGCATGGTTCGAATCAATCCACTTTCCGATGACAGGCTGGAAGATGGATGTCGAAAGCATACCTACCCCGCCAACAATAGACATACCCAGCGCTCCACTTAATGGAACCCGCTGAGCAACAAACCCGATCATGGTCGGCCAATTAAAACAAACGCCAAGGCCAAATATAACAGCGGCTAGATAAGCTATTGGGCCAGTAACTGTACTAAACATATAAATGCCGATGGTGGCTAAGACCGCACCGCCAAGTAAAACACCCGTCTGACCCAATAATGCCACAACCTGACCGGTGAAAAGCCTGCCAATCGTCATTACGCCGAATGTCAGCGCTAAAACTAACATGGCATCTGCTCCGCTACTACTCAAGACAACGGCTACCCACTGGTTAGGACCAAACTCGGTAATGGCTGTCAGCGCCATACAGCAGAACAGGGCGATGTACAAAGGGGTTAGCATAGCCTGGAAGTTTTTCGCTAGTGACGTAACGCCCTCTACTTTTGGCTTTGGGAAAGCCTGACCAAAG
>JANXVQ010000644.1 GCA_025351545.1 Spirosoma sp. | reverse complement strand
ATTCTCAACACTCTATGAAAAACTTAACGGGCCGATCGGCCTGTGCTTTGCTATGGGTATCATTGATAATTGGATGCTCAAAAAAGGACTCGGACGTCTATCCGGCAGTTGATGAAGTTCAGCAGGCTGGCCAGGCAGCATCCCTGAGTGGACTGACGGTATCGGATTACGTGCAGCATTTAAAAGACAACGACTATTCGGCATTCACCGTCAATCTGTATTTATCCGCCATCAAGCAGCTATCGACCTGGTGTATCAGGAAACGAGACCAATTACAGCTTGATGAAGGCCAATTAAACGCAATCCGTGACATTGCTTCAGTACGTGGATTAGCCATTGAGCGGACCTATTATAAAGACAGCCTGGAAGCCGAAGAGCGTGACGGAATACTAGCAACCATAGACTCGGCCAAAGACAAAGCAATCATTTCCTTGCTCGGTTTGGAAGGGCTACGTACCGTCGAGGTGACGCGGCTTAAGTTAGGCGATCTGGATTTTAGCCGACGACAGTTATTGGTGCTGGGTAAAGGAAAAAGTACCCGGAAAGGAATTAAACTGTTTGCGGAGTGTAGCCGGATTTTGCAGATCTACCTTACCGAAACAGACCGGTGGCCAATCCAACTAGGTCGACGTAGTGAGTTTTTATTCCCGGATCTAAAGACTCATCAGATCCGCTACATTGTTGATAAGCAACTCAAGAAACACGGCTTAAAGCGGGAAGGCATATCAGCCCACAGTTTACGTCACACCGTTGGCCAGTTACTTTTAGAAACGGGTGTCAGCCTGGAACACGTCCAGCAGCATCTGCGGCATGAAACCATTGAGACCACTCAATTCTACACCAAAAAGCAGACCCGCAAAACGTACTTTCAGCTTATGCCGGATTGATTTGGGTGAGCCCTATCGAAATTCAATTGAACTATTCTTTAAAAATCGTTCAATTGACCGAGCGTTTTCTTGAACGATATCGCATAAAGATTTTGATTGCATTTATTCAAGAAAAAAGCGATTGTGCAATAGTCTACTGCCAGTCCCGGACTGATGAGGACGACCCGGTAGGCGGCTAACCTGTCAATAGTCAAACATTTGGGGTGGAATGTGTTGGTAGAGGACCAACGTTAACCCAAAACCAACGGTCATGGCACACGAACATCACAAGGAAGCAGCTTATCATTTCCGTAAGGCGGCTGAATACCACGAGCACGCCCAGCAATTGCATGAAGCAGGGGAGCACGAAAAAGAAGCCCACGAAGCGTATGTGGCCTACGGTCATCACAATTTGGCCGATCAGCACGCGCAGGCGGCTGCGGAACACCATGCAGAGAAGCATGACACCAGCGGCCACAGTGATGCGGTAGCTTGATTTATTGGGCTACGGGGTCAACAAAAAGGGGATGTGTCGTCACGACACATCCCTTTTTTGTTGACGTGATTTCAGGGCTATCCTATCCATCCGCATCACTCTGTTCATGAACAAAATCATGATGCTGAACGTAGCGCAGTGTGTTATCGGCCAACCGAGCCTGTTGCCAAGACCCGGTGGCGAAATTATCCCGGTGTAACCAGATCATTTCGCCACGCTGAATGATGTCTCGGGTTGAATCCGTCAGATTGGCAGGGTTAGTTACCCATTCAGTATCCCGAATTACCCGGCAGGCCATGTCAAATTTCCCGATGAGCAATGAGTAATCGAATTGATCTTCCATTCTTGCGATTCAACGGATTGAGGATAAGCTTGCGCGTGGGGAGTGTACTACACAGATACGGTTTCTATCTGCTGCGGCATCGCTAAATAACCTGTTACAAGACGATACCAACCAGCCGCTTCTACCTGAATTTGAGGTTCTGCACCCGCACGGCGTTCAGAATGGCCAGCATCGCTACGCCTACGTCGGCAAAGACCGCTTCCCACATGGTGGCCAGCCCGCCCGCGCCGAGGATCAGCACAATCGCTTTTACGACCATCGACAGGGTGATGTTCTGCCATACAATCCGGCGCGTGGCCCGGCCGATGGCGATGGCGGTAGCAATTTTAGCTGGTTCGTCGTTCTGAATAATCACGTCGGCGGTTTCGATGGTCGCGTCGGAACCCAGACCACTCATTGCCACACCCACATCGGCCAGCGCAACCACCGGGGCGTCGTTTACACCATCACCGACGAAGGCCAGCTTGGCTTTTGGGTTACCCGCCAGCTCCGCTTTGAGCCGTTCGACCTGGGCTACTTTATCTTCGGGCAACAGATCACCGTGCCACTCATCCACCCCGACCTGTTTGGCCATGATCTCGACCACCGCTGCTTTATCGCCCGATAGCATCACCGTTCGGATACCGTCGGCTTTCAGGCGTTTTACGGCATCGGCGGCATCGGGTTTCACTTCATCGGCAATCGTGAAATAGCCCGCAAACTGCCCGTCGATGGCGGTCATCACGATGGTGTACGGAATTTGGGTCAGGGCCTCGTCGAAGGATACGTTGAACTTACGGAGCAGTTTAGCGTTTCCGGCCAGCATTTCTTTTCCGTCGACCCGCCCTTTCAGGCCGTGTCCGGCAATTTCCTCAACACCTTCCACCGACATCGTTTCGTGACCCTTATCCGCGAATCCACGCCGGGAGTGTTCGAGGATGGCCGTGGCTACCGGGTGGGTCGATTTGCTTTCCAGCGCGGCCGTTAAACGCGTCAACTCCGTGGCGTCGATGCCGACGGGTTTGACTTCCTGCACCTTAAAAACGCCTTTGGTCAGCGTACCGGTTTTGTCCATGACCACTGTTTTTAGCTGGGTCATCAAGTCCAAAAATACCGACCCTTTAAACAGAATACCTTGCTTCGATCCGGCCCCAATGCCCCCAAAATACCCCAGCGGAATCGAGATCACCAGCGCACAGGGACAGCCGATCACTAAGAACACGAGCCCCCGATAGAGCCAGTCCCGGAATTGGTAATCAGCCACGAAAAAGTAGGGCACGACGGTAATCAGCAGGGCTAAACCGCAAATGGCCGGGGTGTAAATCTTGGCGAACCGGGCAATAAACTCCTGCGTCTGGGCTTTGCGGCCCGTCGCCTGCTGCACGAGCTTGAGGATACGCGACAGCTTGGAATCCTGATAGGGCGTGGTCACGTCCATCTCCACCAGCGATTGCCGGTTGATCATGCCGGCCAGCACCGCTTCTCCCTTCTCGATGGTGCGGGGAACGCTTTCGCCCGTCAGCGCGGCCGTGTCGAAGGTGCCCCGCTCAGAACGCATCGTTCCGTCGAGACCCACTTTCTCACCGGCCTTGATCTGAATCACATCGCCCACGGCCACCGTAGCGGCTTTGACCGTTCGGGCCTGCCCATTTTGTAGTACCGTTACTTCATCGGGCCGCACGTCGAGCAGGGCTTTGATGCTACGGCGCGCCCGCAGTACGGCCGCATCCTGAAACAACTCCCCAATGGTGTAAAACAGCATCACCGCTACGCCTTCGGGGTATTCGCGGATACCGAACGCACCCAGGGTCGCCACGCCCATCAGGAAAAATTCGGTGAACACATCCCTGCGTAGGATACTACTCCACGCCCGTTTCAGCACCGGCCAGCCGACTGGCAGATAGGCCACCACATACCAAATGAACCGGACAGGGTTTTTGAACCAGCCAAGCAGCGGCATCGTTTTATCGTAATAGTCGAGCGCAATACCACCAAACAATAACACCAGACTGATAGCGGCCGGGGCATAGGTACGCCAGGTCTGATCGGGGCCTTTCTTGGCCGGGGCAGCATCAGCGGCAGGCGTGGTGCCTTCTTCGATTAAATCAACGTCATCCTCCTCGTCGTGATCGTGACCGTCGTGGTTATGATCGTGTGCCATTGGGTTGTCAGAGTTTTATAAAAAAGATAAGAATGCCGAGGACAATCAAAATGCCCCCGGTAAGGCGCTTCTCGTTGTGGTCGAGCCAGTGCGAATCCACGCCGGACCAGTTGACGCGGGCCAGCCCCCGGTACGACACCGCCGTCAGGACCACCATGCAGGCGATTGTCACGACCGTGTAGGCCACCGACAGGGTGACAATGGCCGACCAACCCAGCGTACCGGCCGTAAAGAAAAACGTTTCAATTTCCAGACAGGGCGAAAACAGCATCGCTACCGACAGCGTCGTGATAATCGTCGCTTTCGAGCGACCCGCGAGTCCCCTTGGCACATGTTCATGGGGCGGTCCGGCGATCCGGTGGTCCGGCTATCCGGCGTTGGCATCATGCATGGCAAAGTAAATCAGGCCCATGAATACCAGCAGCAGCGAAGCAATCAGCCGGGTCTGGTCTTCGAGCCGTTCGGATACCTCCATGCCGATAGCCCCGATCACAATACCCAGCACAACCGTACTTAGCGTGTGAAAAAAGCCGCTCAGGGCCACCACGCCCAGCGTTTCCCGCTCCGACCAGCCCTCGGCGCGGCCAATCAGCACGACGGGTAACCAGTGGTTGGGAATAGCGGCATGAACCGATCCTAATAAGATGCTGCCAATCAGTAAGTTCCAGAGCATGTATGTGAATGCGTTGTCATGGTATTTTATGAAGCGGGCTAAGTACGCATCCGAAATAAACTTTTTTCGAGTGCGTACCATTAGCTCAACGGGCGGATCAACTGACCATACCCAGCACCAGGAACAGTAAGAAGCCCACAAAGAACATAGCCGTCAGCCAGGGTTTTTCTTTCCCTTCATGGGCCTCCACCAGTAGTTCTTCGGTTACCAGAAATAGCAGGGCTGCCAGGCCAAATGAAAGGACAATGTCTAAACCCGTTTCGGGCAGATTATGCAGCAGTGTCGCCCCGATCAGGGTGCTCGTAAAGAATACTACCGACTGTGTGTGCCGTCCTGAAATAGGTTTACAGTTTTCAGGGGTTGTCGCCCGTTTAATCCTACCACAAGTTTACACTTAATTCTTAATCCTGCCACAGCTTTACAACTGCTTTTTTTCAAACCATTGAATGCCTACTAAAAGCA
>JANXVQ010000635.1 GCA_025351545.1 Spirosoma sp. | reverse complement strand
GAAGAACCCATAGAGGTGATCGACATTATAAACCGTAAACCCATCGAAGAGCACTAACGTCTGGTCGGGGGTGCCGCCCCGTACATACAGCCCCGACGATGATTCGTTGGCGGCACTCACGCCCGGCATGAGCTGCAAAGCTCTGAATACGTCGCGTTCGCCAATGTTGGGAAGCTTGGTCAGGTTACGGGGCGTCAATTGAATCAGACCGACTTCATCGCTGGAGGCTTTCATGACTTCGGCTTTCTGAGCGGCTACAGTCACATTTACGGCTTTCAGATCGACCACAGATGACTCCAGTTCGAGTCGCAGATTACGTATAGACTCATCGGGTTGTAGTTTGAACCGGAGGTCTTGATAACCCAGGTAGCTGACAACAAGTGTTGCCG
Source organism: Spirosoma sp. (assembly GCA_025351545.1). GTDB lineage: Bacteria > Bacteroidota > Bacteroidia > Cytophagales > Spirosomataceae > Spirosoma. The sequence goes on along the minus strand of JANXVQ010000635.1, from coordinate 4,724 downwards.
TATCTGTCGGCACGCGTAATAGGGTAAAATACCCATCTATGTTTGTGCGTACCGTTTGTTTGGTTGTGACCACATTCACGTGGGCATAGGGCAGGTTTTCGCCAGTTTTTGTATCGACAACCCGGCCCGTTACCGTGAAGTCAAATCGCTTTGGCTTCACCAATTTGGCCCGCATAGGAGGCAATTCCTGTGCTGAACTGAGGACGGGATAAAGCAGCAAAAACAATAAGAGTGAGTAGTAACGATGATTCATAGGCTGGCTGTTCCGGCAGGTAAATTGATTTAATAGATGGCGTATCATCCCGTTAACTCATACGTTATCAGCTAATACGCTGTTGCAACGATTAGCTTAAAATGGCATTAAAATGTGATTAACTATAACCACAAAACGATGCCGATATATGGCCACGAGCTTACAAAATCGGTTTCATAAAAAAAGTTTGAAGACACCAGATTAGCGAGTCAACCCGCCAGAGGGTGAGTTGAATGACAAGCTACCTGTCCAGGTTTTTTGCGATTACCTCATGCATGAGTAGCATTCTGCCGACGTGGGGGCAGACCCTTAAGAGATATAAATACTCAGTAAAGACTATAATCGTATATACTACCGTACAAATACTCAAATTTTAAACGATTTTAATTTGTGCCTAAGTTAACTCAGCTCGTTTTACAATAAAAAATTTGACTCCCTGGTATAGAAAAGAGATGCGGTTTAACAACGGAGTCATTGAGCGGCCTACAAAACTCTAATAAATGTTTAATCGGGCATTAATCTGGTTTTTAAGTATAAATACTTCCTTTGAGGGGCGGAAGCCGCTGCTTATGTCGACTGCCAATATATATGAACACCGTTAATAGTCGAACCTCTCTACAAGCACCACCAACTGGCCTGTTTGTCGCCAATACTCCTACTGCAGATTCGACCCCTGTTTCTTTCACTATTTATACACGACAACCACGTTAATGTTTTATCGCTTGTTAGTTACGATATCAGGGCTACTGCTAAGCAGCCTTTTTATCTATCCCGCAGTAGCACAGTCAATCGAGACTAGACCTAAGCCGGATTCTGCTGATATACCTGTACGAGCTTTACAGTTTAGCTATAGTTATATGAATCCGGTAAGCTACCGGGGGCGCACATTTGGCGTTCACCAGTGGGGTATGATGCCTCAAATTAGCTATAAGACAGCCACCAACTGGAGTGTTTATTCTGTGGGCTACATCTGGAATGACTTCCAAATCTCTGAATTCGGAAAAGTCGATTTGGGTATCGAAAAGGAAGGTAATCTAGGTAAGCACTTGTCCTACACGCTCGGGTATGAACACTGGTTTTTCCCAAATGCCGACGCTGGGGAACGCCAGCCGCTCAACAATTTTATAGAAGCCTCTTTATCCGGTGAATGGCATGAGTGGAGTTCGGCAATAGGTGTTTACTATATGGTTGGCAGTGAGCAACTGCTGCAAACCGATTTGCAACTGAGTCGTTATGTCGGGTTGGTCAACCGAGCAAAATGGTCGCTGTTTACGGAGCCATTGGTTAAAGCAATTCTGGCAAATCAAAATTATATTATTAACGGAATCTATCAGACGCAGGTAGACAAACGAGGGCGGCTAATACCGACGGCGCCCGACCTGAGCCGACCTATTGGGTTAGTGGCTGCTGAAGTAAACGTGCCCATAACCCTGCAAACGCACCGCTGGTCGCTGGTTGTTGATCCCCGTGTAGCCCAACCGTACAATACATTGCCTGGCGAGAAATCGAAGGCGTTTTTTTATGCTGTAGTCACCATGACATACACCCTTCCTTTGCCTAAATCACATGGACACTAAGCCCAAACAGGTATTTTACACGTCGTCGCCCCGGCGCTGGCGTATTTTCCGGGGCACGCTCCTGGCTGGTTTTCTTATACTGCTGGGCGTACTCGGTTTTGTCGGCTGGAACATTGCCGAACATGTTTTTCCTACTATGCCTGAGCTTCAGGATAACGAAAGTGCGTTTCGGCGGTTGACTACGGTTGATAGCTCTCAGTCGGCAGGAACGGGCAATGATGGAGTTCCAAAAGGATTTCACCGGCATCTGCCCACGCTGCACACCCTTGCCAAGCGCCCCCGTATTCGGGCCGGTTTTTACGTTAACTGGGATGCTCAGTCCTACCAAACCCTACGCGATCATGTTTCTGAATTGACTATGGTGATGCCCGAGTGGCTATTTGTGGGTAATAAAGCTGAACTCAGCACCGACATCGACAACACCGCCGATTCGCTCCTGAAACAACATCCGGGGGTAGCTGTGGTGCCAATGATTTCCAATTTTTATCAGGGAAACTGGCGTGGAAAAAATGTCCATCAACTGATCAGCGACCCGGCTCGGCGGAAGGCATTTATTGCCCAGGTGCTTAGCTTGCTAGACCGACGACATTATCAAGGCGTCAATATTGACTTTGAGGAGCTACGCGAAAATACGGATGAAACGCTAACGGCCTTCGTGCGGGAAATGCATGCTGCGTTGCATCCAAAGGGCTATATCGTAACGATTGATATTGATGCGCTGAATCCTGACTATAATCTGCCAGCTTTGCGGCCCTACATCGATTATTTCATGCTCATGGCCTACGACAACCATTTCAGTACGTCGGCACCCGGTCCCGTAGCGCCGTATTCGTGGATCGAATATGTGCTGGAGCAGACCTGCCAAAAAATCCCCTCCGAGCAGGTTGTGTTGTGTGTTGCTGGCTATGGATACGACTGGGCAAAAGGCGGCCAAGGGGTAGATATTACGTATCAGCAGGCAATGGCGCGCGCCAATCGGCCCTCGGCGACAGCAATTCATTTTGATAATCAGACCTATAGCCTGTCGTTTCGATACGTTGATAACGAAGGTAAATCGCACAATGTCTGGTTCAATGATGCGGCTTCGGCCTATAACGTGTTACGCGCATCCGAAGATTATGAAACGGCGGGCGCAGCTATCTGGCGACTAGGGTCAGAAGATGTTCGCACCTGGGACTACTTCGCGCGTGATGTGTCCAGACCTGCGCTCGCAAAAAAACCGATGAACTGGCAACAGTTGCAGGCTGTGCCCGCCCTGAACAGCGTTGATTATCAGGGCGAAGGCGATGTGCTGGACGTAAAAGCGACTCCACACCCAGGACAGCTTCGGCTGGAATATAACGTGCAGGACCAGCTTATTAGCGAAGAACATTACCTGACACTGCCTACATCCTACATCATCAGTAAAGTAGGGAAAGCCGATAAAACGGTAGTACTGTCGTTCGATGATGGCCCCGACGAAACATATACACCCCAGATTCTCACTATTCTTGAACGCGAACACGTGCCGGCGTCCTTTTTCGTAATTGGTATCAACGCCGAACGCAACCTGCCACTCCTACAGCGAATGGCTAAATCAGGTTATGAAATCGGCAACCACACGACCCTTCATCCTGATCTGACTAAAGTAAGTCCGCGTCGGTTATTTTTTGAACTCAATACATGCCGACGTATTATTGAGAGCATTACCGGTCGCTCAACTATTTTATTCCGTCCCCCTTATAATGCTGACAGTGAGCCGGATAAGCCCGAAGAATTGCGGCCTATTGCCCTGGCCGAACAACAGCATTACTATGCCATTGGCGAATCAATCGATCCGCTCGACTGGCAGGCTGGTGTGACGCCCCGGCAGATTTTACAGCGTATTCAGCAGCAACAGAATCTGGGGAATATCATTCTGCTTCACGATGCGGGGGGCGACCGATCGGCGACTGTAGCGGCTTTGCCTGAAATTATCCGGTACTACAAAAAACAGGGCTATCGGTTCGCCACGATTGGCCAATTGCTGCACCGCCCGGCCAGTGAACTCATGCCCATTGCTCCGGTGCAACGATTTGCCCTGCTTACCGACCGTAGTGTAGCCGAACTGATCTATTACGGCCAACGTGTTGTGACCTGGCTTTTTCTAATTGGAACGGTGCTGGCAACACTCCGCGTATTATTGCTGGCATTCCTGGCAATTCGTCAGAGCCGCCAGAAAACAGTAGTAACTGTGCCTTACCGGGGTCTGGTGAGCGTAGTCGTGCCCGCCTTTAACGAAGAACTCAACGCCATAAGAACGGTCGAGAGTTTGCTGGCCAGTACCTATGCTGAACTAGATATTGTGTTTGTCGATGATGGCTCCCGCGATCAAACCTATGAGATCGTTCGAGACCATTTCGCCAATGATCCCCGTGTGCAGGTATTGACCAAAGCCAACGGTGGCAAAGCTTCTGCCCTGAATGTTGGGCTGGCTCATGCCCGAGCAGATGTTGTCGTGTGTATTGATGCGGATACGCAGTTGCTTCCCGATGCCATTGAGCGGTTGGTAGCTCCTTTTACAAATGCCCGTGTAGGTGCCGTAGCCGGCAATGTGCAAGTTGGTAATGTAAACAACTGGCTGACCCGGTTTCAATCCATTGAGTATATAACGAGCCAAAACTTTGACCGACGCGCCTACGAACTACTCAATTGCATTACGGTGGTGCCGGGCGCCATTGGCGCGTTTCGGCGGGAGGGTTTATTGGCCGTTGGCGGATTCACCACCGATACCCTGGCCGAAGACTGTGATCTAACCATCCGCCTGCTTCGGGCGGGCTATCGGGTGCAGACCTGCAACGAAGCAGTTGCCGTAACAGAAGCCCCGGAAACCCTGCCAATGCTGATTAAACAGCGGGTTCGCTGGTGCTATGGCA
>JANXVQ010000624.1 GCA_025351545.1 Spirosoma sp. | reverse complement strand
TAAGAACCCGACACCACAAAAACATTAGCTTAAGTAAGCTTATGCTTTACCCTTCAGGAAAAATCAGAACAGGTTAGGATAATCGGTAATGATACCATCTACGCCCAACTGCGTGAGGCTCTCTATTTCGGCTTTGGTATTTACCGTCCAGGGAATAAGTAACATACCCTGTTGATGGCAGGTCTTTACCGTTTCGCCAGTCACCGTTTTATAATACGGGCTGTATGTATGCGGAGTGAAACCTAACGTTGCCAGATTTTCTGCCGGCGATTTTGTGTTGGCGGTTAGGTAAGACAAAGAAATCTCTGAAAATTGGGCATGAATCAACTGTAAAGGTCGAACGTCAAACGATTGAATCGTCAACCGCTTGCCCAGCTTTTTGGGTTGACAAACAGCCATGACCAGGTCGACAAACTCCTTCGGTTCGGGATGATTCACGCCATCGGTTGCTGGCGCGGACTTAATTTCAATATTGAACACCGGCAAAGGAAGCCCTTTGGCTTTGGCATACGTATCTACGGAGTCGATCAGTTCGGAGAGAAGTGGTTTGTAGGCCGCAAATTTCTGCTGTTGGCTAAATTCCGGGTAAGGCTTGGTGCCCACGTCGAACTTCCTGATCTGGGCATAGGTCAGTTGATATAAAATAATCTGCTTTTCTTCCTCAGCAGTAACGGGTGCTCCGTCTGGTTTCAGCGCAATGTGCGAAGACATGTAGGTGTCGTGCGAAACAACAACCTGTTTATCTTTTGAGATCACCACGTCCATTTCCAGCGTCTGAACGCCTAAATCAATCGCTTTTTTCATGGCCTGAATCGTATTCTCAGGCATCAATCCCCGGCAACCCCGGTGCCCCTGCCGGTCGAATTTAGGCTGGCCCATCAGCAGGTGTGAACCCAATAACAGCGCTAGTAATCCTATATTTTTCATCGAATGATGGTGTTTAATTCTTAAAAGCTGTACCGGGCGCCCAACTGAATCTGATAAGGATCACCCGATGGGTTAACCACACCGGCGTTGTTTACGCGATACACAAACTGTTGATTCGCTTTATCGAAACCAGCAACGGCAGGCGTGGTAGACGTAGCGGGAATGCCCAGGGCGTATAAAGCCTGACTGCCCAATGACTTATTGACGCCATTGTTCCTGTTCAATAAATTGGCGAAATTGAATACGTCAGCTGATATGTCCAAGCTGTGCGTTTTATAAAGCTTGAATCGTTTACTGGCCCGGATATCGAAAATGCCGTAGAAACCATTGATGCCACCATTGCGCTCGGCGATTTTGCCCGAGTACTCAGTGACGTAATTTTTTATGCTCTGACTTGCATTCGGATTATCCAGAATAGCCTGCAAGCCCGTTTTCACGTTGCCCGGAACTGTCTCCTTATTTCTATCAAAAATAAAGGCCAGATCATTGGTTCCAACAAAGTCGGCATTGCTGTTGGCACCCGACAATAACGAGTAGCGAGTTCCACCAATACCAGAATACCGAATTCCGACGGTAACCCCGTAAAAGCTGGGCAGCGTGCCATAAAAGACGACTTTAGTACGGAAATGGTTATCTGAATACGTCATTTTGCTTAAATCACGCGGATCATCTTTAACCGGCAAGACCAACGTAGCGGTATTGGCCACGTTTCCATTATAAGACGTATTGTCTTTGGTGTCATTCAAGGTATAGCTGACCGAGAATTCGCCATCTCTAAAATATTGATACGTAGCGTCGGCAACCAGAGCAAACTGGTTAATTTTCCCCTGGCTGTTTAACTCCAGTACACGCCCGAATTTCTGACTGATACGACCCTGAAGCCAGTCGCCCGCACCGTTGGCTGGCATCGTACTGAGGGGTACATACACCCCACGGTTGTCTTCGTTAGCCAGGCGAAAGAACGGATCAGCCACCATATTCCGGTCGACATACATGTAATTATGACGGCCCAGACTGGCATACCCGGCAATACCAACTTTCAACTTATCGGTGATGTAGTGGGTATACGACAGGTTAGCTTTATACAATACAGGCACCCGGGCATCAGAGCCCGTCATGTTTATGGTAGGCAACTGAAATGCATCTAAAGAAGGAATGCTGTTGTAATTGGTTCGGTACGCTGCGAAATCCGGTGTTGGGATATTTGGCGCCCGGACATCCACCGTAGCCAGGTGTTTGCCATCGAACGTGAGATTATTAATGATGGCGTAGTTGTTGATATCGGAGGCAAAAATACCGGCACCAAAGCGGATAAAATCGGTATGCCGTTCATTGACATCCCAGGTTAATTGCAGACGCGGCTGAACCACAAAGGACTTAAGCTTATTGTCGGTGCGTAATTTAAGCTCGTCAAAAACCAGTTGGTTCAAGGGAGAAGATGGATAATGAGCATAATCGAACCGTAAACCGGCGGTCATCTCTAAACCCGGAGCCAATTTGGTACTCATTTGGCCATACAAACCAGTGTTCAACGTGTTGCCAACGACACTTGGATCAGCTACCAGGGGTACTTCCCGATAATACCGATACGGTTGTAACGCATTAAACTTGTCCAGAGCTGTCATACCAGCCGCAGCATCGACGGTATAATGGAACCGGCCATTCACTTCACTGCCATACAGCGAATGAGCCCGTGTATACATCAGGTCAAGGCCAAATGTATACTGGACTTTAGCTGTGTTATAGTACAGATTGTCAACAAGTTGCAGCACATTGTTATCAAAACCCTCTTGCGCAAAGCGGTGCCCGCCCATCTGAATATTGGTCGAAAGGGTGCCACCAGCAATGGTCGAAGTAACATTTTCAACAATCGCTCGGGGAATATTTGAAGCCGGCAATTGGTCGCCCGGACTACTTTTCTGATAAGTATACAGGTGCTGAAGCTTTAATTCGTTGGTAATTTTGGGGTTGAGCGAAGTCCGCAACGTGGCTAAAAGGCTGTTGTCCCAGTTAAAATCATTCCCCGTCGACTCGTAAATATTGATAGCCGTATTATCTGTCAGGCCAAGCTTGTTCAGGTCACGGGTGTAGTTATTACGAATCGTGAGCAGGTTTTTGCTATTGATCTGCCAGTCGATTCGGGCAAAGGCGGCATCGGAACTACGCGGCTTATCAAAAGACCCATACTGGGGCGTGTTGGCGGTTCCGTATTTGCTGCGGGCAATATCCACGAACCGGTCGAGTGTGGCTCTGGTTACATTGAACCGGGTCTCATCTGCTGGAGACTGCACATCGGCAATAATCAACGGGCGCGAATCCTGCTGGTGATCCCAAACCAGGAAAAAATGCAGTTTGTCTTTGATGATCGGACCACCTAACGAGAACCCAAACTGATTCGTCGAAAAGTTAATTTTTCGGTCGTTGCCCCGAATGTCGTACGGACTTGATAGCCAGTTGGCTCGCGTATAGTTGAATATACTTCCGGTTAGTTTGTTGGTGCCCGCCTTGGTCACAGCGCTCACCGTACCCCCGCCACTACGTCCGTAAATAACGTCGTACTGATTGGTAACGACTTTAAACTCCCGAACGGCTTCAATGGAAATTGAATAAGGTGCTCCACTTCGTGAGGTAGTTGCACCTGCCGAGGTCGGGTTTTTGGCGTTCATTCCGTCAATGGTGTAATTAGTTGACGAGCCCAACTGCCCCGAAATATTACCACCTCTGCTCAAGGGCGAAAGGTCCATTAATGAAGTGAAATTTCGGCCGTTAACCGGCAGTGCCGCAATTGATTTGGCCGAAATAGCTGTAGCAGCGCCTAAATTATCAATTTTATTTTTCAGGCCAGAAGCCACCACCTGGACAACTTCGAGCGTTTGACCATTGTCCTGCATGGCCAGGTTTACCCGGATCGCGTCGCCCTGATTCAGCATGTAGCCTGTTCGTTTTTGATCGCCAAACCCAACGAATGTAACGCGCACAGTATAAGGACCGCCCAATGGCAATTCTTTAAACGAATATTCCCCCTGAACATTAGTAACCGTTCCGGTGGTGAAACCCGTTGACTCGTTGCGAACCTGAACGGTGGCGCCAGGGAGTGGCGATTTCTGACTTTCCGATATGATTCCTGAGATAGAAGCCTGGGTGGTTTGTGCGCTTGTCTTATCAACAATAAAACAAGTAAAAAGAAGAAATAGAATGAGAGGAAGTGTATATTTTTTCATGCAGCAGGGTTGTGAAATTTCCCGCTGCAAAGAGAGCATAACTACTCGACTTTAATGTTAAATTAATGTTGTCAATTTATGACCATTGTTTTATGTCGATGAGCCTCTATACTGAAAAACACGAAGCTCCTCATTTACCGGACAGCTTTAAAGTCAATTTGAGATTAGTTTCAAAAGCCGCCATTTGATGATACTACAAGCCTGATTAGGTTATAAATGAGGAGAAGAAAATCTCTATTTTAAGTAATTGAGCAGATTTAAAGTACACTATCTACGGTTGTATATGACCTCTGGAGGTATTCTGTTGAATCGGTCAACTCATTCTCAGAATTGACGCTGCCACTCTCACCGGGCGACACACTATTGATCGTGAGGATATTAACGACGGAAATGGTGCTCAGACTTGTAACAATAAGGGCATAGTTGGTGGCGTAGGTTAGGACTGTTAGGTTATAAATAGCCGCAGTTGTGGTTGTGCCTGTCCCTGACGAGAATTAATATTCGCCATTGGCGTTGGTAGTAGCCGCAGCAAGGAGTGTGTTGCCTGTGTAGAGTGGTAGAGTGCCCACGACAACGCCCGAAATAGCCGCTTCGGCAGAGTCCTAGATGCTGCCTGCAAGGCTTCCGTTTGTGTTACTAAACCGGTAGACACCGGCTTCATCAAGAACCAGTTGTCATTACGGAGGCACTGCCCAGTAACTTAGTAAGTCCCTGTGCGGTCTCATTATGATAG
>JANXVQ010000613.1 GCA_025351545.1 Spirosoma sp. | reverse complement strand
TCGTCTCAAACCGTCACGATCATCGGCCTGTACGGGAGCTTGCTTCAAGAGTTCTTGGGCGGTGCTAAAGGTCTGGAACAATTGTCCATCGAGGTCGTTTCGGTCGGTGACAACGAGCAGGGTAGGGTTCTTCATTTCAGGTTGCTGTAAGAGCATCCCAGCGTAACAGCACATGCTGATACTCTTACCAGACCCTTGCGTATGCCAGACAATACCCGCTTTTTTACTACCCGCTTCCACAGCCTGCCCGTAGGTGGCCCGCCGTTCGGCAACCTGATGCTGAGTGATTTCTTCGGTGGCAACAATCGTGGCCAGTACCGCTTCGCGCACGGCGTGGAACTGGTGGTAAGCCGCAATTTTCTTTATTAGCTGCCCGTCATTGTTCTCAAACAGGATGAAATAGCGCAGGTAATCGAGCAGGCGTTCGGGGTCGAAGAAGCCGCGAATGAGTACTTCCAACTGCCATTCTAACAGCGGTTTGTCGTCTTCATCGGTTACGGTGCGCCAAGGCTGGAACCGCTCCTGATCAGCAGTGAGGGAGCCAATGCGGGCAGTGAAGCCGTCACTTATGACCAAGGCTTCGTTGTATGTGAATAGATCAGGTAATTCTTCCTTGTAGGTTTGTAGCTGGTTATAGGCATCCCAAATATCGGTGGATTCGTCCTTGGGACTTTTGAGTTCGAGCAGGGCAATGGGCAAACCATTCAGGAAACAGACCACATCGGGCCGACGCGGGCCTTTACGCCCCTGAATGGTAAACTGGTTGACGACCAGAAATCGGTTCTGGTCGGGATTCTGAAAATTAACCAGCCTCGCCCGATCCTGTCTGATATCATCGCCCTGTTGATACTCGACGGGTACGCCAGTGAGCAGCAACTGGTGAAAAGCACGGTTATTTTGCCGAAGATCAAGGCTTTGCGGTTTTAGTACAATAGCTAGGGCTTGGTCAATAGCCGCTGAGGGCAGATGTGGGTTCAGTCGGATGATGGCGTCCTGTAAAGGGACACGTAGTACCACATCCGAGTAAGACGACCGTTTGGGCGTATCACCATCGGGGGCAATGTCGGGACCGTGAGCAACGTCCCAACCAGTTTCATGGAACCAGTTAAGGCAAAGTTGTTCTAGTTGATCTTCGGTAAGCATCAGGCTATCGTTTCGGCCTCCACTTCCGAGTTAATAACGCTCAATTCGCCTGATAATAGCTTTGGTAGTAGGGTGTCACGAAGGTTACAAAGTATTTTATTCTCGCGAACGTTTGATTCTATTCGGCTTAAATAGGGAAGTATTAAGTACTCAAATGCTGAAATTATATTCGATACCGGTACTACTGAATCGAACGTATCAAAAGTGCCCTTCGTAATTGTGTCGAATACCGCTCCATGAGTATTTTGCTGTAAAACAGATATCGTTTGTTTTAAACGATAATAGGTAAAAACCGGGGCAGAAAAATCACGGTGTAGTACTCCATAGCATGATTGATTCATTGCCATCGGCGTAGCAAGTAAGGCAAGTTTACCCACTGTCCCTCTTGCTGTGATTATGGTAGTCCCCTTTTCTAATAATCGTGTAGAACTTTTACTTAAGCCAGCTTTAGTTATTTTTTCGTCGGTGTCAATTACAAAAACATCTGAAGATTCTGGAAGGTCTTTAATTGAGAACCATGGAATATTTCCGTTCCAAAATTCTGAATTTGACCTTTGCGGAGTTCCACCTCCAATAAGTGTTATCGTATCACCAAATGGTTTTACCTCCCAACCCTTCGGCACTAGCCCCAATTTAGAGTTCTCAAATTCATCAGGGAACAGGATGGCTGTTGTTTGAAGTTGCGCGTAAGCGGCTTCATCAGTGGTTTGGAATGTGTCTAACTCGGCATCGGTTTTGCCGGAAATGGCCCGCATGGCTGCCCGGATTGGGTCATCGGCTAGTTCCAACGCGGCTATTTTTGCACGCACCGGCTCAAAATCGACAAACCAACACTTGAACAAGGCCTGCGCCATTGCTTCCAGCGTTTGGTTGATCTGGCGGTTGAGGGCGATTTTATCGTCGATTGTGCCGAGGATATTAGATATTATATCCTGATTCTTTATAGGTGGTAATGTGATTGTAAAGTTTTTTAGCGAGGTAAAATTGAATACTGGCTGAACCGACTTTGAGTTTAATGCATGAATTAAATTAACAGTTTTATTCCAAGTGAAAAAATAGTATACGTAAAGCGGATTTGCTTTCATCCGAT
>JANXVQ010000516.1 GCA_025351545.1 Spirosoma sp. | reverse complement strand
CTAAAGAAGCTTCGATGTTACCCGGTAATTTGTAGTGTAAAGACACGTTGGCCTTATTATTAAAGACGTTGCCATTGTTTCCCAATACATCCACTTCCCTGTATCCGGTGCGGGTTACCAGTTTATTCTGTAACCAAATGTTGGCATAATCTTTCGGAAAGGTAAAGGCTCCACCTGCATTGATGTCATCGCCGTATATATTTACGCCATCATAGCCAAAATTCGTATTCGTATTATTGTTGGGTATGAAGCCAATGCCGGTAGCAATACCGCCCCGATTAGGGTCAGTTGTGAAGAAATTAGCACGGGCGCGGGTTGAACGATCACTATAATCATCGGCGATGAAGTCGGTGCCGCTAAGCCGCTGGAAATTTACTTTCAATGCAAAGCGTGTACTGAGTTGTTTGGCATAGCGAATGGCAATATCTCCGTAGCCTTTTGGCCCAAAATTCGCTTTCCCAAAATTATTAGCGCCCACTTTCAACTGAACACTTAGTCCCTGATAAACGAATGGGTTTTTGCTTGATGTTAGCATGAATCCCTGCAACGCATCGGGGCCGTAAAGAGCCGACGACGCGCCCGGAACAAGCTCAATACTCTCGACATCTAAATCTGAAATACCCGCTACGTTACCAAAGCTAACCCCCAATCCCGGCGAGCGATTATCCATACCGTCAGTCAATTGCAGGAATCGGTTATTGTTATTGGACCCGAATCCCCGCATATTAACAGACTTAAACGCTATGCTCTGGGTTAGGAGGTCAACGCCTTTCACGTTCTGGAGCGCATCGAATGGACTGACCGCCGGTGACTGCTGAAACTGCCGGGTGCCAAGTTTTTCGACCGTAACGGCGGCTTGCCGACTATCTTCCGGTACACGACTTGCCGCTACAATAATCTCATCGGTCAGTATGGCTTCTTTAGTGAGATTGACCACAATGTTGCGGAAATTATTGCCACGTACGACTACATCATGCTGTTTGTAGCCAATATGTGATACGCTGATGGTTAGTGGTAATAACTCGTTGGTCTGTAATGAAAACCGTCCGTCGGCTTGCGTAATGGTTTCAGTATTTGTCCCCCGAATAATAACCGTTACGCCTGCCAGTGGTTGATTTTTGTCGTCGGTAACGCTTCCCGCCAGGTTAGTCTGTGCCCGGACAGTTATGTTACCGATTAATGACAAAAACGAAAGAAGGAAGAACTGTTTCATAAGTGAGTTATTGCAAAGGCAAGCGTTTATACAACTTTCATACAAGTTGTATAAACGGATAAAAGCTGTCCACGTTAAATAAAATTAACGTAAACAGCTTTCACTAAGTCAATAACTTATAATCTGGTACTGGCTTTATTGTATACTACCCACCACTCCTTTAGCTTCGGGTACTTCGAACCGGTTTCGACATCATACAACTCATATTAGAACGTATATCGTAACGTAACCCCGTATGTACGAGGATCGCCTACGATACCGGCATAATGTCCTGCGCTTCCGGGAGCCGCCAATAACTGCTCATAGTAATTGGTATTGAACAGATTTCTACCCCACATGAAAATCGAAATCCCAGTGGAAGCCCTAAAACCAAGCCGACCATTTGCCAAAGTATAGCCGTCAATATTCAAATATTGAGACGGCGATGGACTCGACGAAAATGCCGAGCGATAGAAGGCATCCAACCCAAAAAAGTAATTTCCTTTTAAACTGATGAGATTTCCCCTTGCCGTTACCTCGCCACCTACAGAACCTGACCATTTTGAGATACCGGGTAACACGCCCCCCGAAATGTCTTTGAAGGCCTGTTCTCCACCCGTTTCTTCGAGCGGCACCGGTGCGTTCTTGAATGACACGTATTTGCCATCCGTATAGGCAACAGCTGCATTCAGGGTTAACCGATTGGCTACCCGTATATTTCCGTCTACCTCAACACCCATCACACGTACTTTCTCAGCATTAGCCAGATAGCCTCTGTTCACGCCTGGCTCCGGTGTTTGTACCTGTGTCTGAAAGTCTTTGATTTCTGTGTTATAAACGACCAAATTCAGGACAGAGTTGGGAGATGGTTTTGTTTTCAGGCCAAATTCGAGGTGGTTTACATGCTCGGGCTTCACTCTGGCCAGATCAAGTAATGGCTGCCCATTGGCCGTTGGTAATCCACCAATATTAATTCCGACGGGTTTGTAGCTTATAGCATAGGTTCCAAAGGCGTTGATCGCACGCCCTGCTCTATATTGCAGGGTAATCTGTCCGGATAAATTACCTTCTGATACGTTCGTATCGAACGCCTGATTCGTATAAACCCCGTTTTTTAAGGCTAGTAAAGCCGGATCGGTTGTTTGCAGACCTCCGTAGGTTTCCCGTTTGTAGTTGGCTACCTTCTTGTCGTAGTTATACCGGAGACCAGGTAAAACGTGGATTTTATCGGTTACGGACCAGTCAAGTTGGCCAAAGGCAGCCAAACCTGTGCTCTGGATTCTATTGGTTGTGCGGATACCGAAGTTATCGAATAGACCCGGCGTTTTCCAAAGGGCACTGGTGGAGCTTTGAGCAAAACGCCACTGGGCAGAACCGGTTTCTTCGGTCTGTACGGGGTCAGATTGTAAATCCTGCCAAAGACCGAATAAGCCAGCAACACCACTTAATCGGGGTGAAATTTTACCTGCATACCGTATTTCCTGCGACCACTGGTCATGAACCGAGTTGCCTGACGAAATCGTAAAGACGGGCAAACCGATATAATCACGGTCATTCAGCGGAGTCCACTGCCAGTGACGCCAGGCCGTTGTAGAGGTTAGCGTACCGTTACCGATTTTAATATCAGCATTCAGCGATACTCCGCCAAGGTTGTTATCTGCTTTCGAGGGCGTATCGAGGTCAACGATTCGGTCAAAAGCGCTTGAATAAGGAAGTTTATAATTTAAATCGGCAATGATGGCATTGAATTGACGATAGGCAGCCCGTTTGGTCGGAACAACACCGGCTACCGGCCAGCCGTAACCATTTGGTTTTTGCTCGGACACATCCCCAATTAACGTAATTCTTACATTATCATTTGGCGTATACAGGAGTTGCGCCCGCACGCCAATATTGTTAATGTCGTTGATCGGGAGCTGAGTGTGTACGTTGTAAAAGGTTCCGTTCCGTTGCGTACCGGTAAACGATACCCTGGCCGCCAGCTTTTTACTCAGTGGCCCTGTGAGTGACCCCTTAGCCTGGATGTACCCATAATTGCCATAACTCATTTCAAAACTTCCGCCTGGGACAAAACCGGCTGGCCGCGTCGTAATATTGAAGGCGCCAGCCGTTGTGTTTTTGCCAAATAACGTCCCCTGAGGGCCTCGTAGCACTTCCACCTGTTCAATGTCGATGAAATCGAGGGCTGTAGCCGCCGGACGAGCATAATAAACGCCATCTACATAAAATCCGACACCCGGATCAATACCATCGTTCGTCAAGCCAAAAGTAGAGCCTAAGCCACGGATATTAAGCGTTGTATTTCGGGCATTGGAGGCATATAACTGAACGGTAGGCACCATTTCTTTCAATCGGTTTACGTTGAAAGCGCCAGCATCTTCGGCACGGTTGCCGCTTACAACGGAGATCGGAATGGGAACGTCCTGTGCCGATTCCTGACGACGGCGGGACGTAATGACTATGTCGGCCAGCTGATTGACTCCTTCTTCAAGCTGAATTTCTACATTATTATCATTTATAACAATTTCTTTGGTCTGATAACCTACGAATGAAACGACAACTATAAAGGGAAGTTTCTGACCAGTGAGCAAATTGAATTGACCATTTATATCGGTAGCACTACCATTCGTTGTGCCCTTAATAGTTACGGTGGCGCCAATTAACAGTTCCTTCGTTCGGGCGTCAGTAATTTTTCCGGAAACCGTTGCATTGATAACAGGTGCATTTTGAGCTGATAAAAATAAGGGCAGAAGAAGTACACCTATAAGAAAAGTCGACTTTAAAATTTGCTTCATGCTAATTATGTTGGTAGTCATAGTGATTTACACTGAATTCTCCCTATTCTCCCGGTTGTAGATAGACTATTAGTACTTATAGTCTATTGAATTAATAGGTTTTACAAAACAGCGCGTAATTGACCTGACTTCCAAATAATAATCTGCAATTTCCTCTAAGTCGATTAATCTTCTTGATAGTGAAATAGATAATCCATGAAAAGGACAAAAAACAGAGATAACAAATGATCAGTGTATGAGATCGGTACTATTTTTATTATGTGTACTAATTTTCTTTATAGTACTATTAAGTTTGTAAATAATGAGAAAATTCACGTAAACGTGTAAGTAGCCTGGTCGATGCACGATCAACTAGTATTGAAGAATGCCTCTATCAGGCCACTTATATGCCGTAAGTATGCACCGCAGTGGTTGTTTTACATCGCTCTCACAATGTCAAAACGCATAAAAAAAGCTGGTTAGATGATATGATTATCTAACCAGCTTACTATAGATTTAGTGATTGGTACTTTAGGTGGACAACCTACGCAGCCCGACTACTTTGTGGACGGCGAAGTACAGCGGAGCGGAGTGGTTGTGTAGCCGTGCGAGCCTCTTCAATAACCTGTTCTGATACCATACCCAGATGATTAGCGCGTTTTAATATATAATCAAACGGCAGATTGAAATAATTTGCTACTTCACTACGGAAGCTATCGGGAAAACGGGACAGACGTAAGCCGAAAAACTTACGTACTTCGGCTTCGGGTAACATGGCCGCCAGTGCCACACGTTCGGCTTCGGCCAGTAATTCCTTACGACCGGGATAGAGGTGTTCAAGTCCAATGGAAGCCGCCAGGATATTCAGAAATAAATTTTTATACATGGCCGATAGTTCAGCGGGTAAAATGATCCATCCCTGTTCCCGGAATTTAGCCGAAAAACCAGTTAGTCCTTTCTCCCCGCGAATCTCCCCAGCAATGAGTTCATTAGGAAAGCGCAGTTGGTTTGTTTCGCCTTCTACGTCTGTTTTTTGTAGTCGAAAAACAATTGCTTCAATCGGGCTTTTCGTGAATAAAAGGTCTGCCGGTATAGCACGTGTGTTTTCCCATTGGTCTGTCATGCGCATAAACAGATTTTCGTTGACGGGCAGGTTTTCGGAACTGCCTAGGCTAACGAGCGTTTGGCGGAAAGCCGCCAGAAAATCAATTTGAATTTGATTCGGATTAGAGCGTCCTTTCTTCATGCGGATTGAGTTGCCGGGTGCTGAATTTAGCCAAAAACCCGGCTCATTTGTAAGGTTGTTCTTTGTAAATTTGGATAGTAAATATACGCAATAACCTGCTGATTACAAAGGCGTAACACACACATAATCACTATGCAGACGCTAGTCTTAATTCTGGATAAATTTTCTCATTGATAGCGTGAACGTCAGCATTGGCGGCCT
>JANXVQ010000492.1 GCA_025351545.1 Spirosoma sp. | reverse complement strand
GTGTTCTATAGGCAAACCCCTATCAGTATGGCTGCGCACGTAGAAAAGAGTAACAAGAATGTTAAGAAAGTGGCCACAAAAGCCCCTAAGGTGAATGGAGCACCCAAAGTTCCGAAGTATGAACAGGGCGAATCGGGCATTATGTCTGCGGGTATAACGCTAAAGAACAAGAAATGATAGAAAAACTGACGAATTAATGTACTTTCCGATGTCAATCGGAAAGTACATTAATTGATTATAAACCTATAAGGGTTCCAAAAACCGCATCGGCGACCATCCGCGGCTGAGGCCCGGCTTATAGGTTTGAACAGCACCAACGCTACTCTTTTTCGGCTACCAGATAAATTTGAGCATCACCCAACTGATAAGGTAGCTACTCGGCTGAGTTAAAGACGGCTATGGTTTGCAGTCCATAACGGGCCAGCAGTCGCTTAATTTCCGACAGCGTATAAACGTAGTGATTGAAATACTGCTTTTCAATACGATCCGCTTTGGTATAGGTGTGTTCGGCGGCCCCGCTGACCTCAAAAAACACAAAAGGCCAGACCCAAAAGGATCCGGCCTTCTCTAGAATAACACCCGAAACTTATTGCAGATTGGCGTCTTCCTTGCTGTTGAAGGTATCGCCCTGATTAATATCACCGGTTTTAAATCCCTTCGAAAACCAGTACACGCGTTGCGCTGAGGTTCCATGTGTAAAGGCATCGGGCACTACGGTACCACGTGTCTCCTTCTGAATCCGGTCATCACCAATGGCGTTGGCCGCCGTAAGTGCGCTCTCGATGTCATTTTTATCAAGCTCAATACTCTGCCCCTGGGCGTGGTTGGCCCATACACCGGCAAAAAAATCAGCCTGTAGTTCGAGCCGAACCGACAGTTTATTGTTTGCCACCTCACCCTGACGCTCGCGAAGCGCATCTACCTTATCCATAATACCCAGTTGTTTCTGCACATGGTGTCCTATTTCATGGGCAATAACATAGGCCATGGCAAAATCGCCGGGTGCATTGAATCGGTCGCGTAATTCATCATAAAATGACAAGTCGATGTACACCTTCTGATCGGAGGGGCAATAAAAAGGGCCCATTGCTTCCTGAGCCGTACCGCATCCCGATGAGGTTGCGTTACGAAACATCACCAATGTTGGTTTTTGGTACTGCGACCCCTGATCGGCAAACATTTTTGTCCAGACATCTTCTGTACTGGCCAGTGTTTTTCGAGTAAATGCGGCTGCCTGATCATCGGCCTTCTGATCGGTGGGACCCTGCGAAGTTGCCTGGCTGGGCGAATTTTGGTTCAAAATTTCTGACGGGTCGCCCCCCAACAGCATCACAATAACAGCTATGACAACCGTACCAATGCCACCGCCAACGAGTAGTCCACCACCACCGCTTCCCCGGCGATCGTCGACATTATCACTTTCACGTCCTCCTAACCAACGCATGATTTCCTTCAGTTAATAGATGATGATTATGCAAGTTTGTCCTCTGATGGCAAGATTACTGTTTCTAGCGATGAAATGTTTCATCTTACCCAAATTATTCATTTGGGCCTGGCTCGTTCGTACTGCGCAGGCCACTGTACTTCGTCGCCCAACGCATGAGCGGCATGCAATGGAAAATAGGCATCACGCAAAAACTCGCGGGCGAATAGAATCAAATCAGCTTGGCCATTTGTCAGAATTTCATCGGCCTGCTCGGCCGTTGTAATCAGGCCAACGGCGGCTGTGATGATTCCGGTTTCGCGTTTAATACGCTCGGCAAATTCTACCTGATAGCCAGGACCAACCGGAATTTTTGCGCGGGCTACGTTGCCCCCCGTCGAGCAGTCAATAACATCTACACCTTTGTTTTTAAGAACACCCGCCAACCGTATAGAATCATCAATTGTCCAGCCACCTTCCGTCCAGTCGGTTGCCGATATGCGTACAAAAAGCGGCAAGTCTTGCGGCCATACTGTTTGTACACGTTCGATTATTTCCAGCAACAGACGAATGCGATTATCAAAAGAGCCACCGTACTCATCGGTGCGCCGGTTACTCAACGGCGACAGGAATTGGTGCAGCAAATAACCATGGGCCGCGTGAAGCTCAATGACCTGAAAGCCAGCCTCTAGTGAGCGCTGGGTGGCCGACACAAAATCTGCCCGTACTTTTTCGAGCCCCTCAGTGGTCAGCGCCAACGGTTCAGACTCTTCGTCAATGAACGGGATGGCGCTGGGCGCTACCGTCTGCCATCCATTTTCCTCAGTCGGAAAAATTGCCGAACCGCCCTCCCACGGCCTACGATGACTGGCTTTACGGCCAGCATGCGATAGCTGAACGCCAGCAACAGACCCATTTTGCCGGATAAACCGGGTGATCTGTTTCAGGCCAGCAACGTGCTCATCTTTCCAGATACCCAGATCATGAGGTGAAATCCGTCCCTCTGCCGATACAGCCGTTGCTTCCGTTATAATCAGGCCAGCGCCCCCAACAGCCCGGCTGCCTAAATGCACAAGATGCCAGTCGGTCGAGA
>JANXVQ010000481.1 GCA_025351545.1 Spirosoma sp. | reverse complement strand
ATCCACGGACCGACATTGGTCTGCTGGATCGCATGGGCTTTTTTAATTACCTGCCTTTAGATGATGTCCGACGTATTGCCGGCATCAATGATGATCAGTTTAACTGGGCGTTGGGGGCTTTTCGGCTGGCTGGCCGAGCTAATGCAGTTTCTAAACGACACCGGGAGGTATGTGAGCAGATGTGGCAGACTGATACGAATCTGTGCCCGCTTATTTCCATAACCAATGCGCAGAATCAGGCTTTTTGGGGCGATCAGGTGCTGGACATTGCCGCTGCCAAAAACGATGATCCGTCGCTGGAAGCCCATAAGAAAAAAGGGAAGCAACAGCTGTTCGATGAAGTTGTAAATCAAACCGGCGATCTCTATGATCCGGATATTTTTACGCTGGTTTGGGCGCGCCGGTTTGCGGGTTACAAACGCGCCGATCTGCTCCTGTCGGACCCAGCCCGGTTCGACCGGCTGATGACTAATCCGCGTTACCCCGTGCAGGTTATCTGGGCTGGTAAACCCTACCCGTTTGATTTTGCCAGCATCGGTACTTTCGATCGGCTGGTTCATGTGGCTAAACAATACGTGAACTGTTCGGTGCTGGTTGGCTATGAAATTCACCTCTCGAAACTGCTGAAGCAAGGGGCTGATGTGTGGCTAAATACTCCTCGACTAACGCGTGAAGCATCGGGCACGAGCGGCATGACGGCCGCCATGAATGGCGCACTCAACTGCTCGACCAACGACGGCTGGATACTTGAGTTCGCCCGGAACGGGATCAATAGTTTTGTTCTGCCCGATGCCGATCTGTCGTGGCCCGCTCATGAACAGGATGCTTTCGATGCGGACAATTTATTCACCCTGCTGGAAACGGTCATTTTACCAATGTATTATGAGCAGCCAGACCAGTGGCTTGGCATGATCAAAGCCAGCTTGCACGACATAACGCCCGGCTTCGATTCCGACCGGATGGCAGCGGAGTACTACGAAAAACTCTATTCACTTCCTCAGCGGGTTGCTCCCCTAACTGCTTAATCTGGTTGCCCTTCGTTCAAATCAATCCGGGTTTTCTTTCTAAAAGCAATAGGTTCGCCAGCCCGCTTAAAGTGGGTTGGCGAACCTATTGCTTTTATTAAAATCAACCTAAATGTTTTGAAAAATAGTCTCTTACAAACGCATATTGTTGGTTATCAGTCAACTTGTCCGTTTGTTGAAGGTTGATTTTTATAGCTGCAAAAAGATGATCGTCTTTTAATGTATTAAATAATTCAACTTTTGCCTCAGTAGGGCCGAATAGGATTACCTCATCATATTGTCTAATAATTGCTCCCAGTTTTTTGTAAAACACAGATTCTTCATGTTGCTCTTTATGCTGCATCATGCTTTCGCTCTTTCGAAAGCCAGATTCTCTTTCTTCATGCGAGAATTCCGATTCAATGGTTTTTGTGGCGATGGGATCGCTAGTAAATTCCATCAGGTTAGCCGTTGAATGATCCATCCAAATGCCTATTTTTCGTTCTGCTTTCATAGTCGTTAGTTATCGGTTTATTGTGATGGGCAGATCTATAACCTTTTGTACTAACCAATGGTTTTTATTTTTAAAGGATTAACAGGGCAACCAGTATTGGTAAGAACAAATGTGATAGGCGGGTATGGGCGTGAACCACTCGTATTCAGATTCCGGCTACAGGGCATACTCTTCGATCGTTAGGTCATCAACCGGCTGGGGTCGGGCATCGCCGGGCACCACCAATACGTTAGCCCTGAGCCGACGAATCAGCGTAATGGCGCTGTTGCCAAACAACTCGTTGGTTTCGTCCGATTGCGGGCCAATGACCACGAAGTCATACGTCTCCGCTTTGACCGCCTGTTCAACGGCATCGAGTGCCTTCCCTTGCCAAAAAGACGAGCGGAAAGTATGCCAGTCGCTGGTAGCCTCCCGGCGCAACGTGGTCACCACCTCGTGTAGTTGATCGGCATAGCTTGTTGTGCGAAACCGACTATCTATTGATGTGCATAATCAGCACGGGTACAGGCGCGTGGTTAAGTACGTCTTCGGCTACGCTCCCCTGCAACAGGTGACGCAGACCCGTGTGTCCGTGGGTGAACAGCACAATCAGGTCGGCCTGGCGTTCATGGGCGCAACTTAGGATACCGTCCTCGGCGCTGCGGGCGTGTTTAATATGCAAGTTATACGTGCCGATGTTGTTCTCCTCAGCCAGTTCGTGCATCCAGGCATGGACACCTTCGGGAACGCAGTTGTCACTGGGTGTGCTCACGTACACAAATTGGCTTAACTTATTACCTCCCGCGCTAAACGGATATGTCGGCCAGTGGTGCTTCAGGGTGGTGTCCACGTCGATAGCGGCAATAGCATTTTTCGGCGCAAAGGGCACGACGGCTTTTTTTAGTACCAGTACCGGGCAATGAGCGAACCGGACAATGTGTTCGGCATTCGAGCCAAATAGCCACTCATCCCAGCCTGATGTCCCATGCGTTGTGAGTACAATCAGGTCGCATTGCCGTTCGGTCATGGCTGCATAGAGGCCACCCGCATCCCGGCAGGAAATGGGGGTAATGGCGACGCCTTGATAGGCAGGATTTGCAATGATTCGTTGCAAATCAGATACGGCATTGGCGTCCTGCTCATCGAGGTAGCTGCCCAATGTCAGGGAGCCTTCTGCGGTGCTTGCCACCGCAATTGAAAAAGGTATGTAATGCACCAGTAGTATCTCGGCTCCGTAGGTACGGGCCAGGTCTGCGGCCACCTCAAGGGCACTGTCGGCCAGGGGGCTTAAATCGGTTGGAACCAGTATGGTTTTCATGTTGCATGGCGTTATCTGCCCGTAAAGATAGGGGTATGTGACGCTATCAAACCCTGATGTTGATCAGCTACCAGCCTATTTCGTATTAGCTTGGATAAGCCGATGTCCGTAGATTCTTACTTCGTCTTTTCGGTGAGCAGACCTTGAATCTGACGAATGAGCGCAGGCTCATTGGAAAGGCTTTCCTGCCGCCACAGTTCAACGCCCAAACGTACCAACACAAAAGCAGGCGTGTGGGTGATCGTAAAACTCCGCACTACGTCGGCGTGGTTAATATCATCAAGCTTAAGCACCCGTATCTGACTGCCAAAATGCGCCTGAATGGAATTCGCCAGCGCAGTCAACAACGCTTTTGGTTGATGATCAGCCCGTTCGGGAGGCATGAAAATCAATAAAACCGCCGACTGGCCGGGAATTAGTACAGGATGTCGTTCGTCGGGTTTCATACGTAGTCAACCTTCTGGATTCGGTAGGCAAAAAAGATGATTAGTATACGTTGGCGTTGTTAGTAGGCAACAATCGACGGCGCAAATCGCCGGAATGCGCAATGAAATAGACTTTTGGTTGGCGTAAAAGTGATTCTTTGGCCAACCAAACCGACTGACGATGATCAGGAAGCTCCCTGATTGTTAGTCAGTATTGGAAATATCAGGGTAACTTGTCGTAGGAATCCTATTGGCAGGTGCCAAAGATTGGTTCATTATTGTATGCGAGCCGACCTGAAGTCAAGTGTCATAATGGATCTGCTTTTTGAAAAAAGCGATGATTGCATCGGCATCTACGATCTAAACGAAGGGCGATTCATCCGTGTCAACCAGGCCGGGGTCACCATGTTGGGCTTCTCCTCGGAGCAGGCCTTTCTCGCTGATCCAATTCGCTCCCGGTCTCTACGGTCTCAGCCGCTGGAGAACGAACAGCAGGCCAACCTGATTGAGCGGATCATTCAGACCGGTCATTACGAAGAAACGGTACAAATTGGGCGGTTGACTGGGCAATCGTTTTTGGGGAAACTTACCGTCAATGCCTTTGCCGACCACGATTACCCGTATGCACTTGTTCGGCTCGTTGATCAGGAGAAGCTGCTCCAAACGGAGCACGAGCTGGATTATAGCGTTCAACGCTACGAAGCCATATTTACCAATGCAACTATTGGTATCATTGTGGCCGATGAGGGGGGACAAATTGTTTCCGCCAACCAATTGGCGGATCAGTTATTTGGCTACACGACCGGCGAATTAGTGGGTCTGGCTATTGACAAGCTAGTTCCCCGAAACGTCAGTCATCAGCACGAAAAATTGCGCCAGTCGTTTACGGCGAACCCTCAGGTCAGGGCCATGGGGCACAACCGGGATCTGTTTGCACAGCGTAAAGACAATTCCCAGTTTCCGGTTGAAGTGAGCCTCAGTTACTTTCGACTCCATAATACGTTGTATGCCGTCGCCTATATCATTGATATTACCCTCAAGAAAGAAGCTGAACATCAACTGTTCGAGCAGAAAGCCCAGGTTGAGCGACT
>JANXVQ010000466.1 GCA_025351545.1 Spirosoma sp. | reverse complement strand
GGTTTGGGCATTATCATAAGACTTCACGCCGATGATCCCCGTAATTTCATCGCCAATGCGGAGCGGAGCCGTAAGCATTACTTGCGGCTGAAGCTGTCCATAGAGGTCAACGTTTTGATAATCTGCTAACTGACGAATATCTTTTTCGTACAGAAATAAAGGTTTATTGGCCAAAATCGTATATTCGATCAAACCATTTCCCAACTTTCGTTTCGTGAATCGCATGTTGCCACCGAAATACTCATCGACGTAGTATGGAAACGACAAATAGGTTTTGCTGGAGTCGTAAAGAGCAATGAAAAAATTGCGGGCGTCGATAATGTGGCCTAACTCTTCGTGAATTTTTTGGTAAAACTCGCCGAGGTTGGGTGTGCTTATGGTCCAGTTGGCAATACTATAATAAAGTTTCTGCGATTTTTCGGCCCGAATTTTGCCTGTTGAATCATGCAAAATACAGCGAAAAGCCGTTGGCCGGCCGTTGTCGAATCGGCAGTTGACACTCCCAGACAGAAATATCGTTTTTCCGGCTTTTGTTCGAAAAACGGTTTCGACATATGGGAGTTTGTCGCCATCCTGAATACGCTTAAGTACGCCGAGAGTACTGTCGGCATAGTCAGGATGTAGAACGTCGCGTAGATTGAGTGCCGAGATTTCTTCGGAACTATAACCAAGTGCTTCTCGCCAGGCCCGGTTGACGAAAATAAATTTACCGTCGAGAGTTAACAGTTGAATCAGATCGGAGGTGTTATCCACTAAATCCTGCAACTGCGCGTTGGTATTCGACAAGGCAGAGGCAACGCGCCGTTTGTTCGTTATATCTTCGCCAATGATTGTAAATGACGCGACATGATCGGTAGTGCCATTGATAATGAACGAATTAACCTGCACACTGCGCAACGCTCCACTGCGGGCCAGCAGGGTGATTTCTTTTTGTTCAGGAAAGTTGCCTTTAATCAATGCTTCATCAAACTCAGCTTCGAGCCGGTCACGGTCGGCGGGTGGAATAAAGACATCGAAAAAGTTTTTGCCAATGATATGCTCTGGTTGCCAGGCCGTTACACGGTAGGTGTACGGGTTGGCATAGCTAAGGGTTCCGTCGCGATCAATGGTAAGGCCAACTAAATTCAGTTGGTCAACAGTTTGTCGAACATCGAACGCGGGCAGCGCGTCAGTCACAGCCACGTCGTTTCGTTCCAGCCTTTGAATTTCGGCTACTAATTCCTCTTTGGTTTTGGCAGACCAGCGCATGGGTCAGTTGGTGAGTTAATGTATTATCGGGCTCTCTAAATTTACAAAAAATGTTGGTATTCGACTAGTGCCGAAATGAATGCGAGAAATGGTTTTCGTCTGTAAGACTCTCTTTCGTTACCTAAGTATTGCTTACTTTGTTACGTCTCATCTGACTCATTATGTTAAAACGATCTATCTGTCTATTGATTCTACTGGCTACAATGGCCTGCGAACCCTTCGATCTGTCAAAAAAAAACTTTCCGGTCTGTGTTAAACCCTCCGCTGAGATCGGCTATACGGTTGGACAGTTGGACGTTACGTTTTTTCTTGACAATCCACAGGGCGACATTGGCGTTGTTGGCTGGGACCCCGGCGACGGTAAAGGAAAAAATCGCGTTGGCACACGAGTAACCTACAACTACGACAAAGCGGGTACGTACACCATTACGCTTGTGCTCGCCAATTTGTGCGATGATAAATTTACAACCACCCGGCAGATTACCGTCAGCAACTAATTCACTATGCGCTTACTTCTTACTTTTTTTCTTTGTGTAGCTGCGGTCTTATCGGGTCAGGCTCAGGAGCGCGTTCGCAACGTTCGGATGCAGGTAACCGACTCATCGCAGCTTGAAATTCGATATGATTTGGTTAATACCCGTCCGGGCGATTCTGTTTATGTTGAGGTACGCAGCCGGTCACGCGGTGTCCTGCGCATGTTGCCCGAGTTTGTTCGGGGCGATATAGGTAGTTGGCTTACGGCTGGTAGTGACCGGCGTATTATTTGGAATGCATTGGCAAACGGGTATTCACTTAATGAAGAAATCCAGGTAAAAGTGCTTGTTAAAACCGGGTTGCCTGTATCATCTGCCAAACCTACACCAACGGAGCCAGCAGTTGTGCCAAAACCAGCTGTTATAACACCAATCGCAACGGGGCCAAAACCAGAAGCTGTCCCTCCAAAAACCACCCAAGCAGAATCAGTAGTGGTTACACAGCCAACGGCCACAGCCAACGAACCCGCAGTGGTGCAAAAGCCAACACCACATCCAAAGACAACCAAGCCTGGACGACCTTCGGTGTTTGTCGTCGATTCCATTCCAACCCAACCGGCGCCACCTGTTGTTTCAACACCCACACCGCGCCCAACAACTCCACAAACGGAGCCCGTGATTCAACCAACTGCACCAACTCCGGCAACTGCTGTTGATACGGTAAGACGTCGAAAAATGCGTTACGCTGGTCCTGCCTGGGCGTTGTTATCTGCGGTGGCACCGGGCATCGGTAACATTTTTGTGCAAATGCCGAAGCCAAAAATAGGCTTGCGGCCGTTATTGACGGTAGGCTGCTACGGTTTACTTGTTTATGGATTTATGGAGCGGCAGAAATCGCAGGATGACTACGCTACATACGAGCAGCAGAAAAATATGACCGCTGGCGAGCCTTATTATAAAACAGCAAATGACCACCACCAACACTATTTTCTGGCTACGCGGGGAGCGCTTGTAGTAGCTGCGGCCGATGTGATTCTGACGTTTATCCGGGGAGTGAGCAATAGTCAGCTCCAGAAAGAGGCTCGTCGGTATCAAAGCGTCAGGCTAAGGCCGGGTCTTCAGGCCGGACAACCAACGGCTGTTGTGTGGTATTCATTTTAAGGTGAACTTACAGCAACGAACCCATAAACTTTTAAAAAGCCTTGTAGGTTTAATTACTGACACGTATGCGCTTATTTCTGACAATTAGCTTTATCACACTACTGCTGGCTAACAGCTTTGCGCAGCCTTCAGGGCGACGCCCGAAAATTGCTGTTTATTCGGCCTCCAGCGAATGGCAAATGGTGACACTTAAATCAACGGTCCGGTTACCCACAAGCCAATCTGTTATCGCTCCGGCAAGCCCGGTGCCTCAGGCTACGCCCCCACCAACCGAGCAGCCTGTAGCCGTAACGAGCCCGGTTGAGACGATCTCTCCTGCTCGAACAGCTCCTTTATCAGCGGGAACGGCCGATTTTCGACCGGCCTTCACGGGCGACTTTGCCACCAATCGTAACGGCTGGAAAGCAGGTAATAAAGGTGATTATTATTATCAGATTGGCTTAGGCCGTTATAACATTCGTAAGCGTAATACAAATACCCAGCAAGTATCGTTTAGTGCCGTCGAACTACCGGCCGACATCAATCTGAATGCGGCTAGTATATTCACTATAAAAGTAGACGTACTGGCCGATTCAGGGCAGGTTCCGGCTGGTGGATTGCTATTTGGCGTGAAAGACTCGCTCAATTTCTGCTCCTTCACGATGAATAAGAAAGGTGAAGTGTCAATTAGGTGCGTGGCTAACGGAAAAACATTTAGTGATTACCTGCCCGGCGATTTCTTTTCTCCGGGGGTGTCGATCGAGAAAAACCGTAATCGGCTGAGTATACAGCGTAGAGACAATGCCCTACATTTTTATATTAATGCGCAGGAAATTCGAAGTAGTCCCTATCCATTCAAAATGTTCTCCGGCAATGGTATTGGTTTGACGTCCTCCGCTTACTGGACATCATTTCAGAAGCTTAGCGTCATACTGGGCTTGTAATTTCTTGTCCCTGAGTGAATTGGTAAGCATACTATAACATTTCTACTTTTTAACCTGTTCACCGGAGCGGTTGATGGTCATGAGCTGACCGTTAAGGAATACAGCTGCGGTATTGCCCCGGAAGGGTGTTGCGGCTTCAAATTCGGGTCGAATAACCCACTGGTCGGCCTCGTTTATGTACCCCCATCGGCCGTTACTACGGGCGCGACGCCAGCCATGTTCGTCGGCTCCAAGTTCTACTTTATCGTAAGGTTTATCGCCGAAGGCTTCTTCATATTTTCCCTGACGGGCGTCTGCTGGTGTAGCTGGCTTCGTTTTCGGTTCAACCGATGCCGTATTTTCTTCCGCTGACTTCTTTACCGGCGAATCAGCTTTTTTGGGTTTTTCAGATAGGATAACTTTTGGCTCGCTGACGGTTTCTGTTGGCTTGGTTTTTGCTTCAGTAGGTTTTTTTTCGGCCTTAGGTTTTTTCTGGCTTACGTTCCTTTTTCTGCTCGGGTTTTCTACCGACGATGAGCTTGTTGTCTGTTCTGTTTTGTGCCTGGGTTTAGGAGAACTTTCGCTGGAGTTGTTACTTTTTATGAACCAGTAAATTACCGCTAACAACGCCAGTGCGAATAAAACACCATAAACACCACTCCGGTCGGGCTGGATAACTTCGACGTGGACGGTACTTAGTGGGTTATTGTTCGCATCGAAAAGAGTGTAATCGGTTGTTTTTAAGGGCTTTACCCAACCCCGATTTGCGGGCGACAAGCCCTCTCCCAAATCATCAATCGTTATAGCCAGCAGGTTTTCAACCTCCCAGGCGAGGGTGACGGGCTGCCCTTTGCTCACACGGGCGGGTGTAGCCGTAAACGACCGCACAATGGGCGGAGGTTCGGGCGGGCCTGTTGGAATATCGGGTCGTTCCACCGTGATTATCGGGGGAGGGACAGGAACCGGCGGTTCAAAAGCTGGAACCGTAATTCTGGCTGGTTCGGCAGGAGTAACGACTGGTTTAAGTGGTTCTGGCTCGCTCCTTATTAAGTCATCAATCGAAACTTCAGGCTCCTCGACCAGTTCAACTATTGGGCGGGGAACAGGCGCAGCGGCCGATTCGGGTTGCGGTGGTTTCGACGCGACTGCCAACTGCTTCAATACGGTTGGCACCCATTGGTTTCTGACAAAATCGGCCGATAGTTTCAGAGAAGTAGCGGCATTCACAATCTGGTGTAAATCCTGTTCGATTAGCTGACTGCGCGACGGCAGGGCCAGCCGGGCAATGCGGGCTTGTATATTCTGAAACAGCAGATTGTTATTGCTAACTTCCTGACTTATTTCGTTCGCCCGTTTCAGCGCATCGGCCAGTGAAAGTCCCGCCTGTTGTGCATCCTGAAGATAGCCGTTTGTCCGCCAGATGTCAGGACCATTGAGAACAATGGCTTCGCGCAGTCGGTCGGTCAGTTCGGTTTCCGTCATAGAGTATATAGTTCGTGATTTGGTGTGTATGCTCAAGCCTGAGCAGCAGTTTATATAGTAACCAAACAGCTAAACACCGAATTTTAGTCGAACGTCACAACATTACGTTTATAATCCACTGAAATTTTTCCAAACTGCGATAAAGCGGACTGCCCCAGTAATAGGGGTGCTTTATCGCTGGCAATCACGTTGGCATGTACATTCTCAAGCACCCGGTCGCCAATTTGCACTGACCTGAGCCGAACAACTGCCCCCGGTGAGATAGTGCCGGTTGCATCCTGAAAACTTGATTGCCCCACCAGATCAGCCTCCGTAATCGTGCCCTGCTTCATCATAAATTCGGCTTCGATCGATGAGATCGAAATCAGGCTGGCGCCTGTATCCAGGATGAAATTCATTCGTCTGCCATTAATAGTCACGGGCACTTTATACACGCCGTTTTCCTTTTTCATGGCCACCTCTGTTGGTCCATCACCCATTTTAGTCAGCGTTGGTTTGGTAGCCAACTGAGCGGTGTCTGTCGCTGGTGGAGTGGTGCTGTTGTGCTTGTTCCGGTGCGTCTGATGACTACCCGACCGCGAACAACCGGAACAGCCGGACAGATAAAGCAGACCGCCCAAAAGAAATAGAGTTAAGATTAATCGGGACATTATTCCGCTTTTAGACCAATAAGATAGAGCTTGAAAACAGGACATATGGGTTACTCTATTCATACCGGATCAATGCTTTAGTCTTCACTCGCCAGCCTCCGTTTTCGAGGACTGCTTCGCCATCCCGGCGCATGGTAATGCGGGTGTGGGTAGGAATATAACTATTCTCGCTCTCGCAGGCGGGTTCAATC
>JANXVQ010000426.1 GCA_025351545.1 Spirosoma sp. | reverse complement strand
CACTAACTCATAATTGGCCGATAAAGTGCTGGTTTCGGCCGATGGTTCCGACTCTGCGGGCGTAGATTTGGCTATGTTGCTGGTCGGGTTATCAACGGCGTTTGCCGGATATGTTGAAGTGGTTTTAGTATCCCGACTCGTCTCGCTGGTAGGTCCTGTAACCTGACTTTTCTGTTCTTGTTGTCCTTCGGAGGCTTGTGGTTTCTTATCCAGCCGTTCTGTTACTTGACCTTCTGCGTTTCTGCCAGTTACAATTAGTCCAGGCGTAACTAACTCATTTTTAGTGGATTTTCTGGGTTTTCCTGATGTTGCTGACCGATTATTGTTGATAGCTTTATCTGAAGTAGAGTTAATATCATACGCGTCAGTTTGTGGATTATGGGTTATAATATCCGATTGATTAGCTTGTGCTTTTGATGTGAGCGCTGGATTCGTTGCCGCGTATCGTTGACTGGCTGGCGTTTTTGAACGTTCAACCGGGAGTTCTTCGGGCGGTATTGATTGGGATCGTGAAGGCGCAGCGACATAACGGGTTATATAAACCGTATCGCGCTGGGGTGAAAGGGCGGCTTTGCTATCCGGCGTTGCGGTTAGTTTCTGGTTTTCCGGCGACTGAATACCTTCTGAATGCGTTACATTTGGGGCATCAGTTTTGGCGGCAGCCAGATTAGGTTGCCCGGAAATGGGTTGGTGCGTCTGGTGCTTACTCAACTGGCCAATCGTCTGGCGCAAGTGGTTAATTTCCTGTCGTTGCCAGAAACCAAAGGCAGCCAGCACAACCACGCTGACAGAAGCAGCAGCCAGTAACCAGGGTTTAGCGGTCCACATACCGCCACTAAATGGATGGCCAGGATTTGGCGAGCCAGGCTGAGGAACTCCAGATCGCAGGGATGCCTGCATCCTGGTCCAGTCTTTATCGGTAAATTCCGGCCGAATACTTTCCAGTTTTCGCCGGATAATATCGGTAAATCGGTCAGTTTTCATGATATGGAACAGAGGCTGTAGAGCCTGTTTTAACGTAATGAGTTTGTTTGATGAGTTGTTGTAGTTTCTGCCGGGCACGGGCAAAGTTGGAGCGAACAGTTGCTTCGTTATGACTCAGTATGCCGGCAATTTCGTGGAGACTATAACCATCCACCACGTGCATCATAAAGACTGTGCGGTAGGTTGGGGTCAATTGCTGTACTAAAGCCAAAATCTCCTCGGCCGCAATCTGATCCACCACATCTTCGTCAAAGGCCACCTGTTCGCCCGACTCCAGGGAAGCATGCTGCTCAAACCGATGGTTTTTTCGGTAATGGCTGATAGCTGTATTAACTAAAATTGTGCGCAGCCAGGCTTTAAATGGTAACGTCTCATTGTAGCTGTCTAAATGCTGAAATGCCTTCAGAAACCCTTCGTTCAGCACATCTTCGGCTTTTTCAACGCTCGACGTATAGCGTAGGCAGATACTTTTGGCATAACCAAAAAACTGCTTGAATAGCGTTCGTTGCGCCCGCGGGTCATTGGCACGGCAAGCCTGAATGACGCTCAGCAGGTCTTTATCGGCGAACGGAGACGATTTTCGGAAAAACAAAGTTCGGTCGGATTTACGTAAAAATTCCTGACTATAAACAGACTACGCTTTAGTAACGCATAACGTTGCAGCTAGAATTCAGGTAATTAACTATTTTTTTTGCCTACTGCCACGCTTAGGCAACCCCTTACGTACAGACAACAAATGGGTTTACTCACCCCGTTTGTTGTTGGCTAATGAACGTCTTGGTAATTGGTGACGAACATACATATGGTTACGGCCTGTCAAATGGAAATCTTAGTTACATAGGCCACTTTATTCGGCAAATTAGCCGTGCCGGGCGGGCGGTATCTGTCGAAGCATACGCCCATCTGACAATGGCGCAGACAATAGCTATGCTGGCTCAACTGCCGTTGTATCAGTATGATCTCATTGTTCTTCAACTCAATTATACGCTGATTCAGGCAGCTTCTTCTCAATTGGCTTGTTTATCGGGCGTTGCGATACCGGTATTCCCTGATCTGGCTCAGTTTCCAAAACAAAGAAATCAGTCCACATTTGGTAGTCAAATGAAAACTATAGGGGCAGCCTTACTTTCGTATGTTTGGTCACCCCGCGATCTTTCTACGGTATCGGTATTGCTTAATCAATTAAGGCCTTATCGTCATAATGTGTTGTTACTGACACCATTTTCGCACCTGGCACCGGTAAACCGATGGGTGCGCAACCGGAGCCGAGCCGTATTGCTGCAGGAAGCAGAAAGACGTTTGGTGAGTGTTTTCGATACCGATTCGGTTATTCGGCCACGCGAAGAGTATTTCTTATCGAACGACAGCGAACACCTGAGTGCTATCAGTCATGAATTGTTGGGACGGTCGTTGTTTGATTTTTATCAATCAGCTCCAAC
>JANXVQ010000356.1 GCA_025351545.1 Spirosoma sp. | reverse complement strand
CATTGAAGAATACATTGATTCGGGTAATTACTGCTTTATCGAATGGCCGGAACGCATCACGTCGCTATGGCCAGCCGCGTATTACCAGATTCATATTTCGGCAGATTTAGACGGACGCCGATCGGTGAAAACTGAACTGAGTGGTCCGTAGTAAGTTTATACGTGGCAAGATTTACAAAGTAGCCACGCAACTACTTAAAACGCATTTACTTATCACTTACGACTTGTAATGACTGGATTTGAGGAATTGGCCAAACAAACGGCCTTATACCCGCAAGAATCTGCGCTGGCGGTGAAAACCAACCGGAATAGCCTACTCATCGGCTTGCCAAAAGAGGTATCACTTCAGGAAAATCGCATTGCGCTCACACCCGAAGCGGTGGCAATTCTGGTGCGGAACGGCCATAATGTTATTGTTGAAAAGGGAGCGGGCGCGAAGGCTAAATTTCCAGATACCGAATACAGCGAAGCCGGAGCGCAGATTGCCCAATCGCCCAAAGAAGTCTACGAAGCCAACCTGATCCTGAAAGTTGAGCCCCTTGTCGATGCTGAATTTGAGCATGTCCAATCGGGCAGTACGGTTATTTCGGCCCTGAATTTACCCGCCCATGACCGAGCTTACTTCGAGAAAATCAATAGTAAGAATCTAACCTCCTTCGGCTACGAATACATTGAAGATCAGGGTGGTAATCTTCCTGTAATACGCTCTATGAGCGAAATTGCGGGAAGTGCCGTTATGCTCATAGCGGGAGAGTATCTGAGTAACGCCGACAACGGCCGGGGCATTATTCTGGGCGGCATTACGGGTGTTCCGCCAACGAAAGTTGTTATGCTCGGCGCCGGAACAGTTACCGAGTATGCCGTTCGCACAGCTCTCGGCATGGGCGCGGATGTGAAAGTTTTCGACAAACACCTGTACAAACTTCAGCGGCTTAAATACGCAGTTGGTCAACACGTTTATACGTCGATCATTGACTCCGACACACTAGCCGAAGCCATTCAGCGGGCCGATGTCGTTATCGGGGCCATGCGTGCCGACGATGGACTTAGTCCCGTCGTTGTGACCGAAGAAATGATTGGGCGCATGAAAGAAGACTCGGTCATTATTGATGTGTCGATTGATCAGGGAGGAAACTTTGAAACGTCGCGTATGACAACGCATAAACAGCCTACGTTTAAGCACATGGGCGTTATCCATTACTGCGTACCGAACATTGCCGCCCGCGTGGCCTACACGGCTAGTATGGCCTTGAGCAATATTTTCCTCCCCTTTCTACTCGAAACCGGCACCACTGGTGGCATCGAACAGATGATGTATGCGAACCGTTGGTTTATGAAAGGTGTTTATGCCCATAAGGGAACGCTCACCAACGCCTACATCGCTCGTCAGTTCAATATGCGATTCAAAGATTTAGACCTCTTGCTGGCGGCTCGATTTTAGTATAACGTGATGGCGGTTTCTCAAAACCGACGCATTTATATAAAATTAATGTCGAGCCCCAAAACTGATACCGAAAGACTATGATTAACCACAGCAACGAAAATACCCTGATTGACGACGCCAACTCATACGACGTTAACAAACAACTGATGGGCACCATTTCGTCGGATTTTGTGAAAGTGGCAGATCAGTTAAAAGATGCCTCCTATCAGATCAGGAAACGCGGCTTTTCGGAGTACCCCGTGTTTGTCGCTTCACGCCGTGATGTGCCCGTTGGGCAACTGCTCATTGCGGTTGACGACCTGGGCAACATATGGAATTATAAAGCTTCGTTTGTCGATGAATTTATTCAACGCGAGTTGATCGGTCCGGAGTCGATCGACCTGTGGAAGGAGAACTACAAAAAGCCCGATGAATATTGCTGCCTGTTTGTTATACACGGCGATTTCACGGGCTTTGTCTACATTCCGTATCCGGAAGATTAAGCACCATTTTTATGCGTTTACTTAAAGCCGGATCGAGTCGATCCGGCTTTAGCGTTTGTCATGAGTTTGAGGGAAATGAAGCAAAAAAGCTGGGCGGCACGCAAGCCATAAATCAACGTAAGTCACCCTTATTATTTGCTCCTTTCAATGATACTTTTTCAGGAAATGGCTACCCTGACGAAAGCACTATAAAATTCACCATTTTCTGGTTGCTTTTACTGGGAGTAAACGCCTGAAAACTTAGCCTAAAAGGGCCATAAAATCAACTTAGAGCCACTAACTAGTATACTGGTTAACGATTTCGCTTTTTTTTCGTATTTTAAGCAAACCCTAAAAAAATCGAGATAGGAAAAGATGAATTATTTTTGTATTTTTACAATCTGTTAGATACCTATAATCGGGCTATTTTTTGAGCCCGAAACAAC
>JANXVQ010000349.1 GCA_025351545.1 Spirosoma sp. | reverse complement strand
CGGGTGCGTAACCCGAAAAACCATAAAGAAACAACCTACTGTTATTCGGAAGAGGAGAAACAGGCAGCCATGAATAAGTTGACCAAGGGCGGCAAATAGATTGAAATAACGCGATTTAAGGGTTTAGGGGAAATTTCGCCTGACGAATTTGGGCTGTTCATCGGCGAAGATATGCGTCTGGAACCGGTCATTATGGAAAAGGAAACCTCCGTTCCCAAGCTGTTAAGCTACTATATGGGTAAAAATACGCCCGACCGTCAGCGATTCATTATCGACAATTTGCGCGTTGAGAAAGACATGGACGAAGTGGAATTGGTATAATTTTTACGTGTAAGGCATAAAAGGGGTAAAGTGTAAGTGGTAAGTTTGCAGTTGCGAACCCTATTTATGCCTTACCCTTTTGCATTATGACTTTAGAGTCTCTCCGTAACGACATTGACGCCCTCGACGATCAACTTCTGACGCTGCTAAACCAACGTATGGAACTGGTTCGCCAGGTGGGCGATCTCAAACGAACAACTAATACGGTTATTTACCGGCCGGAACGCGAAAAGCAGATTCTGGATCGGCTTCACAATCAAAATGAAGGGCTCTTAAACCGCTCAGCCATAGAGGCTATTTTTCTGGAAATTTTTGCCGTATCGCGCAACCTCGAATTGCCGGAACAAGTATCTTATCTCGGTCCTGAAGGGAGTTTTACGCATCAGGCTGCCGAAAGCCGTTTTGGGGCAATGAGCGTTTATCTGGCACTGCCCACCATTCGTTCTGTGTTTGAGAGTGTAGAAACGGGGCGGGTTCGATTTGGCGTTGTGCCCATCGAAAATAATCAGGAAGGTGTGGTAGAGGAAGCGATTGATCTGCTTCTCGAAAAAGATCTTCGTATTGCGGCCGAAGTTCAGATTCCGGTGCATTTTACATTTGCTACCAAGGCCGAGAAGCTATCTGACATTACTCATATTTATTCGAAAGACATTGCGTTCCGGCAATGCAGCCGGTTTCTTAACGACTATTTCGATGAGCTGAAAGCCGAGTTCGTGCCAGTTGAGTCAACATCAAAGGCGGCTAAACTGGCCGCTCAGCAACCATTTGCAGCGGCTGTTTGCTCAAGTATTGCGGCTAAATTATTTGATGTGCCGGTGCTGTTTGATAACATTGAAGACAGCGATCTGAACCGGACGCGCTTCCTGATTCTGGCCAAAGATTTTGTAAATCAGCCCAGCGGCCACGACAAAACCACACTCATTGCGCGGTTGCCTAACACACAGTCGCCGGGGGTACTCGCCGAATTTTTACAGGAGTTTAATGCCCGAAACATCAACCTGACTAAGATTGAAAGCCGCCCGTTGCGTGATGGAGCGACTTTCCGCTACTGGTTTTTACTCGAATGTGAGGGCCATGCCAGCGATCCCGATTTGCATGAAATCCTGAATCACCACTCAGCCGAAGTAAAATTACTCGGAAGTTATGTGCGGGTAAGTTGAACAGGGTTTATCGTTACTGGTTGTATAAAAAAACAAGCGACTTATGGAAGCTAATACATCATCGGAAAATCCTGAAAAACTCGACCGGATTATTGAGGCCCGAATGAAGCTTAAGCATCGGTTTGAGGAGAAGATGGCCCAGACGCCCTCCTTAACGGACGAGAAGCCTCGTGGTACGGGCTTAATAAATCGTCATGGTATGCCAGCCGTTCCCATCGGGCAGACTGTCACGACGAAGTGGCCAGTGCTTGATCTGGGCTACAAACCGAATATTCCGCTCGATAAATGGCAACTGAACATTGATGGGGAGGTAAATCATCCCATTCGGCTCAAATGGGATGATTTAATGGCGTTGCCGCAGGTGGAAGATACCAGCGATTTTCATTGTGTAACAACGTGGTCGCGGCTAGACGTGCCCTGGGTGGGCGTTCGATTTATGGATTTAGCCGCTTTGGTTGATCCTAAAGGTTTGGCTACGCACGTGATGTGCTATGGCTACGATGGCTATTCTACGAATGTCTCGCTCGAAGAAGCGCTCAAACCCGATGTTCTGCTCGTTCATACGGCTGATGGAAAACCGCTGACCCTCGAACATGGTGGTCCACTCCGCATGATTACACCCCAGTTATATGCCTGGAAAGGGTCAAAATGGATTAAGCGTATTGAATTTCTGACCAAAAATCAACCCGGTTTCTGGGAAGAGCGCGGCTATTCCAACACAGCCTATCCGTGGCGCAATGATCGGTATAGCTAATCGTAGTGACTGGGCCTCCGGTCACTACGATTCGATAAACCCATAACACAGCATGTGGCAGATGGTCATTTGAGCATCTTCAACACGGCCGTAATGCTCATCCTGAATAACGATTGACTCATGGGCAAGTTCGGCTAATTGACCACCCTTTCCGCCCACAAGAGCAATGGTTGTCAGGGCATTATCATTAGCCCACTGTACCGCTTTTATTATGTTGGGCGAGTTGCCACTCACGCTCAGGGTCAATACCAGGTCGCCGGGGCGGGCGTAATTCTGAAGCTGTCGAAGATAGATGTCTTCGTAGGCATAATCGTTACCAAGAGCGGTAATCCACGATACATTTTCATTAAGCGACAGACAGCGAAAACGTTTCCCCATCTTGTCAGATGCGCTTTTGCCAAGGTCAGTGATAAAGTGTGAGACATTGGAGGCACTGCCCCCGTTCCCAAAGGCGAAAAACTGCCGGTCATCTTCCCAACATTTCTTGATGAGATTGATGAGATGCTCGACCCGGTCAATTGGAATGGCATCATAGGCGGCCTTTTGCCGGTCCAGGTAATTTTGAAAATATAATTGATTCATGGCCTTAGAAAGTTGGTATCTTATTTTCACTCAGCGGGGTAATGCGTCAAACAATCACAGCATCGACGCGATGACCCCCGCTACATACAGACAGATACCGAATGGGAAAGCTACGTACGATCAATAACTAATGCTAATGCCCCAACCGGTACGGTATCTTCGCCCAATTTAGCCAGTAATACGATGGGAGCGGGGTGAAATGTATTCATGACAAAGCGAGGCAATACCTGTCTCACAGCCGCTCGCAGTGGTTCGCCAATGAGCGACAATCCTCCGCCCAGCACGATCGCATCCGGATGAAATAAATGGACAACGTGCGAAAGTCCCAGAGCCAGCACCGAACCGATTTGCTCAATCAGCATCCGGGCTACTGGGTCGCTGGCTTCATATGCCGGATGCAAGAATCGGGCTTCTTTCCCAACGGAGCCCGCAGCGTGCGCTTCTTGGACAGCAATCTTTAAGACTGAATTGTCGGGCAGCTGCGGAATCAAATCCCGAATTTGCTGATCTACGGCCCAGCCCGACACTGTCTGTTCTACCGTTTGACCCGGCATGTTTTCGCCCGGTGGTACAAGCCACAAATGCCCGATTTCGGCTTCTCCGGGCATTGCTCCATGATAAAGCCGTTGGTCTATTACCATGCCGCCACCGACGCCACTACCGAGCGTAACGTAAAACACTCGGCTAAAGCCCGTGGCTACACCTTGCCGTGCCTCGCCGAGAGCGGCAACATTGGCGTCGTTTTCGACCCGTACAAAAGCGCCCGGCACTTGTTGCTGTAGCCAGGTTGCCAGGTCGAAACTCGCCCAACCGCCAATTTGATGCGAGGTGGCAATGCGCCCCGTTTGCCAATCGACAGGCCCGCCAAAGCCTACCCCAATGGCTTGAGGTGGTTCGGGAAGCTGGCGGATTGTGCCAGCAATCTGCGCTAAAATACCATCTGCCCCCTGCTCCGCGTCAACAGCATAGCGGAATCGTTGGGTAATCTGGCCGGTTATATCGCCCGTTACTATCTGCAATTTTGTTCCGCCAATTTCGATACCAAGGTTCATGTATTGTTCTACTTAGTGCTGATCGTATTTAAAACAGTGGTAGAAGTTAACAAATAATACCGGTCAACTCTAGCTGTTTTTTGCTTATTTAGCCTGATTCATCGTCGCCCGACCGAGGTAAATTTCATCGCCTTTCAGCGTAATAGTTGTGTAAAAATTGTAGCCATTCTGCACATAACGCATCATAACCCGGTTCGTTTGGTCAGGCCGGGCATAGGCTTTCGTAGCCGACACCAAAATCTGATTTTCATTGACGATTGCCCGTACAAAAGGCAAATCGCGCGTTTTTGTTTGATTCGCGTTGTACTTGTACCATGTTTGTCCGCCATCATACGAACACTCGGTGGCTTCGTTGAGATAGGTTTCGCGTCCATTAAACAAATCGCCGTGGTGCTTGAAAAGCCGCCAGAGCCCGTGAATATAATGCTCATAACAGGAATAATCCCGGTCGTTGCCCAATCCTTTCAAATTGGGGTCAGTGGGAGAGGGCTGTCCGGGAACAAGGTTAATGTGGTCATCCCAGAACAGTACGCCGTAAGCACCTGTGAACCAGTAAAAGATACCCATTCCTTCGGCCACAGCCGGCGGTGCAGCGTGTTCGGCTTTGCTGCTATTTGGAAGCTCACTCTGGGTATTAAATAGCCACTGCCAGGCAATTCGCTTCTTGGAAGACAGTTTCATGTTTACCTCCTGTTCGCCCAGCAACGCAGCCAGCCAATGACGATCACCATCACCGGTATGCCGGATCGAATAGTCAAAGTCAGGGTATACGTAATAGGTGCCGGGCATATGAAAATCAGCATAATTGCCGAACGATTTACCGACTATATCATTCGGCATCCCGCGTTGCTGACTGGTAGTTGTTTGGCGGGCGGGCATAGTCCAGAGCCATTCCGGACTGGCGCTATAGTCTTCGGCTCTTGAATAGCCAACACT
Organism: Spirosoma sp.; assembly: GCA_025351545.1. Classification (GTDB taxonomy): domain Bacteria; phylum Bacteroidota; class Bacteroidia; order Cytophagales; family Spirosomataceae; genus Spirosoma. The sequence goes on along the minus strand of JANXVQ010000349.1, from coordinate 7,036 downwards.
ATTATGCAGGACTGGCGCAATGGAACCAATCTGCGTTTGTGGACTGGCGTTTTCCTTAATTGTTTTGATCATGTAGGTATACAGATTGACCTGTTCCTGCCGGTTCCCTACACTGGTATTGTCGTTTTCTATGTCTAGAAAAATAAAGCCGTACGTACTCTTCATGCCACTGGGTGGGCAGTCGCCGAAGCCGAGACAACTTCCGCTCAGTTCCGACGATGCCTGAAACAAGGTATTCCGATTGGCAGGACGAGCCGACGCATTGGCCTGATTAGGTGCTGAGCGATACACTGTTTGGCTCGCCTGTTCGCTATTCTGCGCCCAACCCAATCCAAACGAATCCCTGAAATAACCCTGGTAAAGGATTAATGCCCGCTGGCTGGGCTGAAGCACACTTTTCCAGCCATTCGTTGGGAAGCCATCTTTCCATATTTCGACACCCGGAACCATTCGACTCTGATCGACGGCTGAGAAGCCACGTCGGAATAGTTTCGTGCGGTCCTGTTGCACATGCAGGTTTCGCCCGGCTCCGCAGAAGGTGATCGTTTTGGTTGCAGGAAGCGCAAAATCGCCTACAATATCTAAGTTATAATATCCTTTGCGGGTGCTGGGCGTAAAGCGGGAGCGGGGTGTAACGGCCATCGGCGTTTGCGTGGGCAATGGGCCTTGCCATCGCACGGCATCAACGGTAGAGGCTGTGTCCGAACGTGAATACCAGTAGCCAGTACCCGCCAAACTGACCACCAAACCTAAAGCAAGTAGTTTCATAACTGACTTCATAAAAGAAATGAGAAACGCGATGAGTGTGGATTATGACTCATCAATATACCGCTTCGTGATGGGTTGATAGGAGTCAATACGGCGATCTCGTAAGTAAGGCCAGGTTGTGCGGTATTTATCGGTAAGCGCTAAATCTATGGTCTGTACATGAACGAGTTCCTGGTCGTGCGGTGCCAGATAGAGCAGCGATCCGAATGGATTCGCTACGAATGAGCCGCCCCAAAACTGCTGGTCAACCTCGCGCCCAACCCGGTTCACAGCTACCACATGAATACCGTTGGCGATGGCATGGCTCCGCTGAATAGTTTGCCAGGCGTTATACTGTTCTTCATTCTGTTTTGGATCAGGTTCGTTTGTATCCCAACCGATAGCGGTGGGGTAAAAAAGAATCTCCGCGCCCATCAGCGCCGTAATGCGGGCGGCTTCCGGATACCACTGGTCCCAGCAAATAAGTACACCAACTTTGGCGAATTTTGTATCGAATACTTTGTAACCGAGGTCGCCGGGGGTAAAGTAAAATTTCTCGTAATAGCCCGGATCATCCGGGATGTGCATTTTCCGGTATTTGCCCAGATATGTTCCGTCGGCATCCAGAACGGCCGTCGTATTGTGATATAATCCCTGCGCTCGTTTTTCGAATAAAGAGGCTATGATAACGACGCCTAACTCGCCCGCCAACTGCCCTAACCGGTCGGTAGTTGGGCCGGGAATGGCTTCGGCGAGGCTGAAATTATGATGATCTTCGACATCGCAGAAGTATAGCGACGTAAATAATTCCTGCAAACAAACGATCTGGGCACCTTTTTGAGCAGCTTCGCGAATGCCGCTGATAGCTTTTTGGCTGTTTTCCTCGACATCGGCCGAGCAACTCATCTGGACTAAACCAATGTTAACGTTCTTAGACATGGGGCAAAAATAGGGTGTTCTACATGGATAGACCCAATTTTCAACAAAAAGCTTATCGGGTGGGTTCGGCAGAAAATTTTGAGTTTATCGTTTGAAGTTTGTAGGTTGAGTACCTAAAACCTAAAACTCGATACCCATGACTTCCCGCAGAACTTTCCTGCATACAACTGCCCTTACCGGCGTAGCTACAACGCTGTCTCCCAACACACTTTGGTCGGCGACTAAGCCTGCCAAAGATAAACTAGGTGTTGCGTTAGTTGGCTTAGGCTATTATAGTACTGATCTGCTGGCCCCGGCCCTGCAAAAAACTAAAAATTGTTACCTCGCGGGTATTGTAACCGGAACGCCTGAAAAAGCTGAAAAGTGGAAAAAACAGTACAATATACCGGATAAGAATATCTATTCGTATCAGACCTTCGACCAAATTGCTAACAACCCCGATATCGATGTCATCTATGTGGTGCTACCACCCTCTATGCATGAGGAATATGTAGTGCGGGCGGCTAAAATGGGTAAGCATGTCTGGGTTGAAAAGCCGATGGCTGTTACGGCGAAGGAATGTCAGAATATGATTGATGCCTGTGCGAAGAATAAAGTATCTCTGGCCGTTGGCTATCGGCTTCATCATGAGCCAAATACGCAGGAATACGTTAAGGGTCTGCGGGATGGTAAAATCGGGAAGATCCAGATGGTAAGTTGTTCGGCGGGTTACAATGACAACCGAACAACGCACTGGAAACAGAAAAAAGAAATGGGGGGTGGCGTCATGTACGATATGGGCGTATATGTGTTGCAGGGTGCACGGCTGGCAACCGGTGAAGAACCCATTGCCGTCACGGCGCAGCAGTACACTGCCCGTCCTGACGTGTACAAAAATGGGCTTGACGAAACGACAATGGCCCAACTTATTTTTCCGAGCGGGGCGCGCGCAGCCGTTCAGACGAGCTATGGCATGAACATGAACTTTTTAAATGTGACGGGTAGTAAAGGCACCTTACTTATGGAGCCGTACTCCGCCTATAACGGTCAAAAGGGACTCTGGAGCAGTGGGGGTAAAATAGAGCATTCCTACGAAGTGCCCTCGCAACAGACAATGCAAATGGACGACGATGCCGGAGCGATTATGAATAAAAAGCCGATGCTGGCCCCGGGTGAAGAAGGGCTACGTGATATTAAAATCGTAGAAGCTATTTATGAAGCGGCTCGGACAGGCCGGGAAGTAAAGATTAGCTAAAAAAATTATGATTAAACTCAAAGGGCTCTAGTGAACAAATGACCTGTATTGTAATGCATTAGTGGAGTGACTGTTTTAGTTGTATTCTAGTAATATTTTTGTTGTGATATATAAAGCCGGGCGACTCATTTGGTGAGCCGCCCGCTTTTTGTTTATTTCGCTTGTCAACCCCGTCTGCTTATGAAACATACTGATTTTGCCAACCTCCCCGCTGACCAGCAACTCGACACACTTTACTTCACGGGGGACATTCTCGCTAATCGCTACGAGGGTGAGAACATTTTTCTGCTTTATAACCTCCGCGATTTTTATGTCGAACTCCGCTACGACGCTTACAATAGCAAACTGCATCAGGTTACCGCTTTCCGGGATACGGGCAAACTAGAGCCGTATCTACCCTACTTATCGGTTTAGATTGGTTGTAAATGGTTAACCGCTGTTAACCCGTCACCAGCGGTTTTGCTATTTATTTCTTTGATGAGAACCGTTTAATTTCCACTGGTCGGATTGAGCCATCAATGGTCCACTCAAAAACCGGGTATTGACCTGTATCACTTAAAACAAAGGAGGCTGTTTTTACTATTGCCTGAGGTTGTCGGCCATTGTCCTGAACCAGCAGGGTATAACTGCCGGGTGATAAGTGAACAGAAAAGCTTCCGTCAGGTAGAGGACTAGTCGACGAAATTGATTTTTGATCCCGCTGTATATCAATGGTAAAGCGGTTAAACTGGCAAGGCTGGTTTTCGTACAGGCTCGTCTGGCACTTAAGCTGTCCTTTTACGCGGAAGGTTCGTGATAAGGGAATTTGCTTCGTAACAGACCGTCCAACCATCGATTTTTCCTGATACAGCACAGGATCACCGATTCGACCGGCACTTATGGCCGCAATCGTGTATATGCCAGGTTGTATATTTCGGTACGTAATGCTTCCCCTGGCGTTCGTCAGCAGCACATCTTCATTGACCGTAACGAGTAAGCTGTCCATCCATCGTTCCGTAGACTCTTTATTTCCGTTTCCATTTACATCCTCAAAAAAGCTCAATTGCATTTGCCCATAATGCCCTAATTTGAGCTGTTTGAACCGTTTGGTCAACTCTAATCGATATTGGCTAAAGGCTAATTCAGGGCGTTGGCTATAAGGTGTCGCACTGCCTTCAAGACACATCGACAGGGTAGGTGTCGCACTAAACTGCACCCGTCCTACGCCAATATAACGAACCCCATTATTACGGGAGTCGGACAAATAATTTAATCCTACTGAGCCGGTTAAACGACTGGTTAATAAATCGAAATTGACCATAGGCGTTACCGAAACGGCCAGCGATTGAGCAGGATTGATGCCTGAAAGATCAAATAAAAAGAAAGGGCCTTTTTGCAGGTAACCCCACAGGCTGAATGCCCCCATTGTAACGGATGTTATAAGCCGTTGGCTTAGCATACCCGGTTGAGATACCTGACTCCGGTCGTGGAGTAGGCCAACGTCGAAGCTCATTTCGAAACGCTGATTAGCCTGATTTCGGTACAATAGGGCAGGGACGACCCGGTAAGCATCGGCTCGCTGACTGATGGGGGCAGAGAGGTCTGTTTGTGAATACCAATACGGACGTACACTAAATTCGAGTGCGCCAACTTTCTGATTCAGACTTACTTCGGCAATTGTATTGCCAAATACACTTCGGTAGCTGTCAACAGATGACGTAAATCGTACCTGATTGTAGTGCACATGACTCAGTCGGGCCGATAAAACTGTTTTTGCCGATGCTTGCCAAATCAGCTGGCTATTTATCAATGTGGCACCTTTCTGGAATCCTGTATAGACGGGACTGCTGACGTAGGAGCGTAATTGCCAGGTTAATCCATCATTCCTATACGAGTAATTTAACTGGCCCGCCCAACCAAATGTCTGGGCGCGATTGGCTCCGGATCGCGCATATTCAACACTTTGCCCCCCCAAGACTTCCAGTACGTGGCGTTCGGATCGATGTAGCCGGAAGGAAGCAAAATTAAGGTAACCCGTCCGCAAGGTGTTAGACTGAGTGAAGTAACTGCTACTTAATGACAAGGAACCACCCGGCAACTTAGCTAGCTGTCGATCATAGCGAACGGATAGTATATTTCCGGTCCAGACATTTTGGTCAGTAGACAGCCAGTTAGGCTGCGAATTTATTGCCCAAAAAGTCCATTGATGGTCAGGTTGACTAGTGTTTACTTTCAAGCCTTTCCCGAATAGGGGCATTTCATGATAATCGTATGAACTACCTAACCTTACCGTGGCTTTTTCTGTACGGAGCGAGATAAATGAATTCTGTAACTGCTGAAAATTAGTCGCGGCATAATTTAAATACTGAATCTGAAACTCCATCTGTGCTTTTCCTATGGAATCAGTAGCCCAAACACGGACCTCTTTGGCCCATTGATTTGTACTTAATTTAGTCAAAGCCGTACTGGCACCGTACCCGCCTTTGGTGAAAAAGTCGGAGGGCACGACCCGCTTATCGGATGTAGCCACGACCAATTTACAAAGTACCGTTCCTACTACAGATCCGTTAGCATCCTTCAATGTTAATATTACCTGATAAGGTATACTGACCGACCAACGTCGTAAGGGTTCTACTAAAATAGATAACGTTGTGTCTTGCCGGGGTAATAGGCTAATTGGTAGTGGAAAGAGCTTGCTATCCACGCCCTCCGGCATAGATAGCAAGCCAAGAGAAAACTTCGCACGTTTATTCTGATTATGAACGAGTCGAAGCTGCAGATGCACCGGTTCAGTATCGGTATAGGCTATAAGAGTTTCTTCGAGGGCGTACAGTGTTGCGGTTGACTGATTTTTTTCTTTTAGGATAACTGCAAACGAAACAGATTTAAAAAAAACTTCCGGTCAGATCGCGTATATGAATAGCTACCGGGTTTAGTGGCACGTTCATATCATCATTAACTAATCCCTTTAGAGGGATCATAGCTTTTTCTCCGGGTAGTAATATCAGTTTCTTCGGAATTGTCGATAAAAACTGAATGGATGGATGGGTCTGTAGAGTAAGTGTAATCGCTTGATTTTTTGAACCACTATTAGCTATAGTTATATAGTTTGTGAAAGTAGTACCAACAGCAGCTACTAATGAATCTCGCCAGAGTGAAACCTTTACGGGTTGGTCTTGAGCCATTAAGTTTTCAGAAAAAAAACTAAATATACTTACATATATAAATAGCCGAATGGTAGTAATAATATTAACATATGTAAATGTTTATTGATGTAATTATAAATAGTTTCATTTTTTACAAATGTCTAATCATTTTGTTAATAAAAAAAATTATTTGTGAACAATGTATATTTACTTAATCAATAAAAGTATACCATGATGTATTGATAATGATCTAGCAAGGCCTTGAACGTCTATTTAGCTTAGTATGCTGATGCCTATTTTTTCTACTTAAAGATTAAATTATTTATTGACATTTTGTTGGAAAGTTTAATCATATATTTGCATTAAATTAAATATAAATCTTTTAGTTAACTTAAAACAAAAATACTAACTAAACGAAAACAACCAACAAGTTTTTTGCCGCTGTGGCTGCGTTTGCACTTTTCGGCATGAGTGTTACAACAGCCCGAGCTCAGGGTACTACAAGTAGTGCCACACCTGCTGTAGTCACGGTCACATTAGTTGATATATTGGCTATAGCCGTTACGGTTCCTGCGGTGCCAATAACATTTACAACAGTTGCTGACTATCAGAATGGCAAGAGCGTTAATATTCCGCTTCACGTAACGGTTAGTAGTAACAGGGCGTACGATTTAAAAGTAAAAGCGAATAGCGAGTTAACAAGTCTAGTTGTAGGTACGCCAGCCATTCCGATTAATAATATTTCTGTGCAGGTAACAACGCCTAGTCTGAACGCGGCAGCAGCGCAGCCGTTGTCAACCTCTGACATAACGCTAACATCGAGTTCGCCGGCGGCTATGGCAAAAGCGATTGACGTAACGTATTCAACGGCTCCCAGTAATTCAGCTTTCTTAAATACAGGTGTCTATACAGCTAACCTTACCACCCTTCCCGCCGATCGCCCTGCATGACCGCACCTGGCCGAACAACATCATCAGCAAGCCGCCGATCT
>JANXVQ010000343.1 GCA_025351545.1 Spirosoma sp. | reverse complement strand
CGTAAACCGAACACCAAAATTTTATCCTTACAATCGCTCGTCAAACAACTTCAGAATCCGTTTGTATTCATCCATCCAGCTTGTTGGCTCCACAAAGCCGTGATCTTCAACAGGGTAGGGGGCTAATTCCCAGTTTTCCTTTTTGAGTTCGATAAGCCGCTGCGCCAGCCGAACAGCGTCCTGGAAATGCACATTCACATCCACCATACCGTGGCAAATAAGCAAATAACCTTTCAATCCCTCGGCGAAATTGATTGGTGATGAACGACGGTAGGAAAGTGAATCACTTTGTGGTTCGTTCAGGATGTTAGCCGTGTAAGGATGGTTATAGGCCGCCCAATCGGTCACAGGCCGCAGAGCCGCCCCGGCTTTAAATACATCCGGCGTGGTGAACATGGCCATCAGCGTAATAAAACCGCCATACGAGCCGCCGTAAATACCAATACGCTTTGCATCGACTCCTTGCTTCTCAACAAGCCATTTGGCTGCATCAACGTGGTCGTCTAAATCCTTGCCACCCATAAACCGATAAATACCCGTCCGCCAGTCGCGGCCGTAGCCCGCACTGCCCCGGTAATCAATGTCAAGCACCGTGTAGCCCTTGTCGGCCAGCAGGTTATGGAACATGTACTCCCGAAAATATTGACTCCACCATTTATGGGCATTCTGCAAATAACCGGCTCCATGCACAAACACGACTGCTTTGCCATCATTGGCTTTCCCGCCGGTATTTGACGGTTTGTATAACCGCGCGTAAATTGTTTGCCCATCGCGGGCCGTAATTGTGACAAGCTCAGGTTCGCGCCAGGGGTAACTTTTAAACGCTTCGGTCTGCGAGTTTGTCAATTTAAGCGATGCAGAACTGATATTGGTTGCGGATGAAGCCCGGGAAGCCGACACTTTATTGGTTGCCGGTAACTGGTCGTCGATAGCGGACATGTACAACTCCCACGGTTGATTACTGGATGAATAGCGAATCGCCATCCGGGTTTCATCGGGCGAGAGTGTCACCTCGTTTGAGCCGGTCATCGTTGTCAGGCGAGTTCGTTCCGGTCCACCAGTAGCCGACATTCGATAAAAATGCTGTTCGCCGGGATGTACTTCATTGGTTTGCAGGAAAAAGTGAGTTTTATCTTTCGACAATTGCACTTGCTGTACTTCAAACTTACCCGACGTCAATTGTTTCTTTTCGCTGGTAAGCACATTGACTGTGTAGATATGCGAATAGCCGTCGGCTTCTGACTGGAACCAGAGCGTCTGATTATCAGCCAGAAAATTCATGTTGCCCGGCGAATTTTGTGAACTGATTCCCGGCCCGCCAATCCAGGCATCATCGTGCTGGCGATCCAGCAGGGATAGTTTCAGGGTTTCTGGCTGGAAGCGCATAATCCAGCGATCCTTGTTATCGAGTGATCGCACAACGACGACGCATAGTTTGCCATCATCCGACCAGACTGGGCCGCTAATCGTAACGGGCCGCATTTTTTTCGCTGTATCGGGTTTCGCATTAGCTGCCGATTTCAGATAAGCCGGTTTGTCGTTAATGCCGGGAATGTCCTTTACCGATACTGCCCGAACCGTGTCTTTGGCGATATCATAGACAAAAAATTCCTGACTAGCTACGGGTGAACCAACTTTCGTCCGGGCCGCAATATCCTCCGTGTAGCCCGATTCGGTTATATAGTTGGGCACTTGAGCGGTTTTGGCATTCGCTGGCCTTTTTGTGAGACGATAGGTTATGAAGTGCCCATCGGGACTGAGTTGCGGATTGACAACATTTTTATCATCCAAGTAAATCTCTTTGGGGCGTTTGGGCTGGTCGGTCTTAGTGATCCGTTCGGCTTCGTCTTTTTTCGCTTTGCGTTCCTTCAGCACCGATGACAGCCGGAGCTGGTCCTGCTTCAGAAATTTTTCTTCGTCGGTCAGCTTCGGCTCGGCTTTTTTTGTGCCTGTTTTGAAATCGGTCAGTTGGGCCAGTTCGCCGGTTTTCAGGTTGATACTGAACAGATTGGTGCCAGCGCGTCGGAACACGGCCTGTTGTTCATCGCCAGAGAAAAGCGGGTCAGTTTCGGTTTCGGCAGTATTGGTCAGTTGGCGAATGTTTCCGGATTTAACATCAAGCAGAAACAAGTCCCCCTGTCGGTCAAATAGCCGTTGGGCGTAGGCACGGCTGTAAGCAGACACGGGGGGAGTCGGTAGTGCCCGACGTTCGGCCGGGCTAACCTTTTGGGGTTGAGAAGCAGTTAGTGATTTACCGCGACTGTCCTGCTTTGACGAGCTATTTGTAAAGGTCACCTTGTAAAGCGAATCACTTTGGGCGGGACTGCCTTTAGCCTGATTTGGATTCCAGTTAAAATAAAGCGTTCGGGAGTCATCGGACCAGAACGGGTTTGATGGCGACGTGCCGACCCAGATTTTTGGGTCCTGCATAATGGTTTCGACAGTGAGCGGGGCTTGATTTTTTGGGGGAGATTGCGCGAAAACGGACGCGCTGGATACCAATACTAGCCAGTAGTAAATACGATTCATAGAGGAATGAAGTGAGAGATTTAGCAAAAGCCGGAAATTAGGAAGAAAACGGCGAAAGACTTACTTTTCGATATGAAAACGCTCATCAATCCAGTTACATACTATTGGCTGGCGGCTGAAAGATGTTATCTTGCTTACTGAAATCTTTATCCCGTCGATGAAATACATTATACACGCTTATGACCATACTGATGCCCTTAACCGAAGAATGGCCGTCCGTTCGGACCATATCGCTTACGTTGGGAAGCTAAAAGAAGTTGGTCAATTTATACTTGGCGGAGCACTCCTCGACCCCGATGGGAACATGATTGGATCAATGCTTATACTTGAGCTCGAAACCGAAGCCCAGCTCCAGGATTATCTGAAAACAGACCCGTATATTGTACAGGGCGTTTGGGATAAAGTGGACGTGAAGCCGTTTCGCCAGGCAGATGTATAAAACCAACTAGTTGCCCAACCGAAATGAGCGTTCTGAAATTACGTTTTACACAGTGCATCTGTGTTTGCCTTCTAATTTTTCTGGGGCTACTGCCAGCCTGTAGGCAGGAGGCAAAAACAAAAACGGCTACGGCTCCTGTTGATACCATTGTTTTCGATGACGATACACTTGAAGGTAACGACGTGCTAAAATCTCAGCAAACTGAACGTGCACGCTGACTAAATACGTGTAAACGTAGTCTAATATACCAAAAGCAATACATTTTGATAAACGCAGCAATATTTGATATGGATGGGCTGCTAGTGGACTCTGAACCCCACTGGCGTGCTATGGAACGGGTCGTGTTTGCCACCGTTGGCTTGCATCTGACAGACGATGAATGTAAACAAACGACTGGCCTGCCTATTCTGGAGGTAGTCCGCTACTGGTTTGCCCGCGCTCCCTGGACTGAGCAGGCCGCAGCGGGCCGGAGCCACGAAGATCTTGCCGATGTTATTACGGATGGCGTTCATGAACGCGTTGCTACACTGGCCGAACCCATGCCGGGCGCCATCGAGGCTTTGCAATTTTTTGTCAGTCGGGGTATTCCTACGGCCATTGCCTCGGCTTCGCCAATGAGCTTGATTGAGGTAGTCGTGAACCGGCTGGGCATTCGCGATCACCTGACGCTATGGCACTCGGCCACACTGGAAGCCCGCAATAAACCGGCTCCGGATGTGTATCTGGGCACCGCTCGCAAATTAAATGTGTTGCCCGCTGATTGTGTCGCCTTTGAGGATTCGGGTAGCGGTTTAAAGTCGGCCTATGCCGCTGGTATGCGAACCGTGGCGGTGCCGGCTGCATTTGAATACAACGATCCCAAATTTGCCATCGCTACCCTGATCATACCCTCGCTAACGGTCTTTTCGGTAGATACATTTGATGCCTTGCAGACCAAAGAACAGTATTCCTAATTCCTAAACAGTGCCTCATGCACCCTTAAATCCTATGAGAATCTATCAACTTGATGCCTTTACCGACAAGCTATTTGCTGGTAATCCGGCGGCTGTTGTTCCACTTACTGAGTGGTTATCTGATGAACGAATGCAGCAGATAGCCGCCGAAAACAATCTTGCAGAAACCGCTTTTTACGTTAAAACAGAGGGGGAGACGAACTACCATATTCGCTGGTTTACGCCCACAGTTGAGGTGGACTTGTGCGGGCATGCTACCTTAGCTACAGGCTACGTGGTGTTTTTTCTGGAAAACAGTAGCCCTAATAATGATCAGATTTATTTTAACTCACGCAGTGGGTTACTAAAAGTTTACCGGAGCGAAGATGGATGGCTAACACTCGATTTCCCTGCCGATGTTGTGCAGAAAGCGAATGTGCAGCCACCCGCGTTGATAACGAGCATGGGCGAGAAACCCCTTGCGGTTTTTAAGGGTAAAACGGATTATATGCTGGTTTACGAAACGCAGGCACAAATTGAAGCGCTAAAACCCGATTTTCGGGAGATGAGCAGCGTTCCGGCGCGGGGTGTCATTGTAACGGCTCCAGGTAATGCCGACGATGATGAAGCTGTTGATTTTGTGTCTCGATTTTTTGGGCCGCAATCCGGTATCGACGAAGATCCGGTGACTGGCTCGGCACACACAACACTAATACCGTATTGGGCTGAAAAGCTTGGTAAAACAGAACTTACGGCCCGGCAACTGTCTAAACGGGGTGGCTATCTCCGTTGCAAGCTCAACGATAATGGTGAAACTCCCGCCCGAGTTGATATTTCGGGGCAGGTTCAGTTGTATCTGACCGGAGAGATCAGCTAATAAATCTAATCGGCAGTCGTCAGGATAGAGGTTACTCAATGCCTGGCGACTGCTGTAGTTGGTTGTCAATGGAGAATCGACCCGGTCCGTTTAAGAAGAGAAATGTACTAACGGCCAACAGATTGATGGACGCAAATGTGTTCTGGTAATCATCGTTCAAGGCAAGATGAGCCATACCAAAAGCGACGCTAAAATTGATCATCAGAAAAATAGCTGCCCAACGCGTCCACAACCCCGATAAGAGTAAGATACCGCCGAGAAACTCGGTATAGGCAGCCAGATAAGCGCCAATCGTTGGGAATGGAAAGCCCAGCGCATTCAGGTAAGCTATAAACTGGGGTAAATTTTCGGATGGGAACAATGCGTTCAAATACGACACCTTGACCAGTTGAAACCCAAACGCCAACCGAAGAAACAAAACGCCTGCATCGCGGTAACGGTAAAGAAATGTAAAGCGTGACGTCGGCATGGCGTTGGTTTAGGGATTTGAAATAGGGAGACAATATAGTCAGTATTCCCGCCTTTACCGACACCCAAATGTCAGGCTTCCCCAGTAACTATACCAGTCTGCTATGCCCGTGTCTTCGTTGGGAATCATCTGAACCAGACTAATCCTATTGCCACCCACCCGCAGTTTGAGCTTAACTCGCCCCAGCGCGTCAGACCGGTATTTTTCTTCAATTAGATGGTTGACTGAATCGCGGTTCCAGTGAGTAATAATGAGATTTTCTTCATTATTTTAATTTGTAATAAATCTAAATAGGCTTACCTTTGCTTCCGCAACCAATTAATGCAAATGACTGCAGAATTTAATCCTTCTGAATGTATTTCTACGCTGAATGATTCGAAGACACTCATTCAGACGAACTCATTTTTAGGTCACGAGTGCCTATTGAAGAAGTGTTGCAAGAAGTACAAAAAGGGTAAACGCTGCAAGAAATGCCCGGATTGATAAGACAGATTTCATTGTCTATCAGGCTCTTTTCTGCATCTTCGCCGGATGGAACTGAGCTACGAACACTATCCAGATTTGCCTGAGGAGCCACGCCTTACGGCACTGATTGACATGCTCACAGGTATATTTGGCAATCAATCTCCCTCCGAATCACTATCCGAACTTACGTATCAAGCCACCCGAACGGGTCTTCAAACGCTGTTAGCTATTGCCGACGATCAAGTTGTTGGCTGCAAACTCGGTTACGAACGAAAGCCCGGTCATTATTATAGCTGGCTTGGCGGAGTCCATCCCGATTTTCGGAGTCATGGCATCGCCAGTGAACTTATGCGCCGACAACATGCCTGGTGTTCACAGCAAAAGTACCAGACCATTCGGACGCAGACCTACAACCAATGGCGCGGAATGCTCATCCTTAACTTACGGCACGGCTTTGATATTATAGGCACGGTGCAGGGCAAACGCGGCTTGACTATTGTACTGGAGAAGGTATTGTAAAGGAACCCATCACCGGGCTTTGTTGTCATTACGATAGATGCATCTCTATCTTCATATACCGTTCTGCAAGCAGGCCTGCCATTATTGCGATTTCCATTTTAGCACTAGTCTGGCACAAAAATCAGCCTTGGTTGATGCACTTTGTACCGAGATATCGCTGCAAAAAGACTATCTGCCTACGAAAGTATTAGATACAATTTATTTTGGTGGAGGAACACCTTCTTTGTTGGCAGAGAGTGAATTAGAGCAAATATTCAGGTCGATTCATGCGAATTTTACAGTATCTCCTGATGCTGAAATCACTCTCGAAGCGAACCCCGACGACTTAAGTCTTGAGACGTTGCAAATGCTACGGCGGTATGTAAATCGACTGAGCATTGGTATCCAAACCTTCGATGAAGTTACGCTTCGCTGGATGAACCGTGCCCATACCGCCACCGAAGCCGAAGCCTGTGTTCGGCTAGCGCGGGAAGCTGGTTTTGAGAATATGAGTGTCGATTTAATTTACGGGATTCCTAGCAGAGAAGATGCTCTCTGGCAGCTTGATTTGCAGAAAGTGCTCGCGCTTAATGTGCCGCATCTCTCGGCTTACGCCCTGACCATCGAGCCCGACACCGCCTTTGGACGCTGGCAGAAAAAAGGTAAACTTCCCCCTGCCGACGAAGCCATTGCCGCCGACCAATTTGACGAACTGACAAAAGCACTAACCGAGGCAGGTTACGCCCATTACGAAATCTCGAATTTTGCCCGAGATGGTCGATACGCCCGGCATAACACCGCCTATTGGCAACGGCACTCCTATTTGGGTATCGGGCCGAGTGCGCACTCGTACAACGGTCATTCGCGGCAATACAACATCGCCAATAATGCACGATATATTGCCGACATTCGGCAGGGAAAATTACCCGTTACGATTGAAGAATTGACGGTTGCTGACCAGGTAAATGAATACTTATTAACCGGACTTCGGACCCAGTGGGGTTGCTCTGTGAATGAGCTTAATGCCTTGCTGGCGAGTGACTTTGCTAAGAAGCAAGCTCATGACCTCGAATCCATGTATGCAACGGGCTGGCTTACCCGAAACGGCGATCAACTGCTTCTGACGCAATCGGGCAAGCTCTTTGCCGACCGGGTGGCCTCTACATTATTTGTGGATGAGCAGGTGTGACGCTTTTTTTATACTTTAGACGTTAATTCAGAGAAAGCGCGGGTTTCCAGCTGCCTGGCTGTTATTTTCGCGGAATGACCCTACGTGTATGAATCCGCAACGCCCAGCCAATACCTTCCGTAACGCACCCCCGCCAACTCCGCGGCCAAAGGCCGGAAACGCATCTACGCAACCAACTGGTCGTAAGCCATTACCAGCACAAAATTCGTCGGCGCGTGGGCGAAAGTGGCAGCAGGCTCGCCGATTTATACGCGAACGTCCCTTACTGGAACGTGTTTATTGGGTTGTTATCAAAGCATTCTTGTGGCTATTTTTTGGCTCGCTGGGCTATGTGATTGTTTTGAAATATATACCCGTTTGGGTAACGCCCCTAGTCGTTTCGCGCTGGATGGACACCTTTGGCACAGACGAAAGCAGTCATGTTTACAAAAAATGGCGGTCTTACGACAACATCAATAAAGAAGCTGCGCTGGCTGTTGTATCGTCTGAAGATCAGGATTTTCCGATACATTGGGGGTTTGACTTTGATGAAATTCAGGATGCTATTAAGGAAAATCAAACGCGTAAACGGCCGCGTGGAGCCAGCACGATCTCGCAGCAGGTAGCCAAAAATGTATTTCTCTGGACTGGGCGCAGCTATATCCGGAAAGGCCTGGAGGTTTATTTCACGGCCCTGATTGAACTTATATGGGGCAAAAAACGCATTCTGGAAGTCTACCTGAATGTGGCCGAAATGGGTCCAATGACCTTTGGTGTTGAAGCGGCTTCACAACGATATTATGGGCATTCAGCTGCGACTCTCTCGCGTGATGAAGCCGCCCGAATCGCGGCTGTTTTGCCCAATCCGAGATTGCTTTCGATTAGAAGTCCATCAAATTACGTTCAGCGCCGAACGCGCCAGATTTCCCGGCAAATGCGTTATTTGGGCGGTCAGAAATACATTCGGAATTTATAAGGTTTTAGTAGTTTGCAAACTAAGTATTTACGTAATGCCGGGTTAAAGCCTGATGTTGCGTAACGTCAGTTAATAGATATTTACAAGCTTATTCTTCAATATAGTCCAGGTCTTTTTTAAATGTTTCGTCGAGAAAATTTAATGCTGCGAAGGCGATTACCAACGTTAACAATCCCACTGTTAATGCACTATAAATTGTTCCTAAAGCAGGTTTTAGCTGGATGAATAGGGCGCTCAGTGGAATGGTTGCGCCCCGAACGAAATTTGGTACGGTGGTGGCGACGGTTGCCCGGAGGTTCGTGCCAAACAATTCGGCGGCAATCGTCACAAATAATGTCCAGTAGCCATTGGCGAAACCAAGGCAAACGCA
>JANXVQ010000328.1 GCA_025351545.1 Spirosoma sp. | reverse complement strand
CCGCCCGCATTAAAAATCCCATCGGCAAGCGATTTAAGTTATGGGAGCGCAATGGAACCATTGTTGGCGTCGTTGAAGATTTCCATTTTGCCTCCATGCGGCAGAAAATAGAGCCATCTATTTTTTACTATGACCCAAACCAAATGGGGTCGATTTACATTAAAACAACCGGCAAAGACGCCGATCAGGTTATTGCTTCCGCCCAGCGTTCCTGGAAGCAATACAATGCCGACTATCCGATAGACTACGCCTTTTTAGACACGGTGTTCAACAATCTCTACAAGTCGGAACAGCAAACGGGCTTTCTGTTTACCCTTTTTGCCTCCATCGCTATTCTCATTTCCTGCCTCGGCCTGTTTGGCTTAGCCGCCTACACCGCCCAGGTACGTACCCGCGAAATTGGTGTTCGCAAAGTGTTGGGAGCCAGCGTAACGGGCATTATTCAGTTGCTGGCCAAAGACTTTGTCAAACTGGTCCTCATTGCCATTGTCATTGCCGTGCCAATTGCCTGGTGGGCTATGAACAAATGGTTGCAGGATTTTGCCTATCGAATAGACATTCAATGGTGGGTGTTTGCCATTGCTGGTTTATTAGCGCTGGCCATTACGCTCCTAACGGTTAGCTTTCAAAGTATCAAAGCCGCTCTGATGAACCCCGTTAAATCACTACGGTCCGAATAATGTAGAGACCGGTCCGCCGGTGCGGCATACTTGCGTCTCATGACCGGATGGCTTTTGCTGACGCATACCGGATGGCTTTTACTGACGCATACCGGATGGCTTTTGCTGACGCATAGGAGACGCAAGTATGCGTCTCTACTCGGACCGGTCTCTACATAAAACGATTCCATGCCACAACCACCCCGCCTAGCTGACCGCCTGCTCAAATTCGTCTGTACTCTCCACCGACTCGAAGAAGGCAGGGAGATTTGCACGAAGAGTTTGACTATCAGGCGAAGCAAATTGGCGAACGTCGGCGCTACTGGTGGGATGTGCTGGGCTTTGTGAAACCGTTCGCCATGAAACGAAAACGGAGTAATTATTCCTCAACCTATCTAATGAATCCGATTATGCTTAATAACTATTTCAAAATCGCGTTTAGAACCCTAGTCAAAAACAAAACCTATTCAGTCATAAACATTAGTGGCCTGGCACTGGGGATTGCGGCCAGCCTGTTGATTTTGCTGTTTGTGATTCACGAACGTACCTACGACCGTTTCCACACCAATGCTGACCAGATTTTCCGGGTTTACGCCAAAATGAAATTTGGTGAACAGGAAATTCAGTCAGATCGGATGTCGGCCCGGTTCGGTCCTGCCATTCAGCAGTCTAACCCGAACGTGCTGGGCATGATACGGATTGGAACGACACAGGGCCGGGTCGTGATCAAAACCAGTCCACAGCGGAAATTTTTCGAGGATAAATTCATCATGGCAGATCCATCGTTTCTGACGGTTTTTTCCTTTCCACTGGTAATAGGATCGGCCAAAACGGCGCTGGATCGACCGATGACCGTTCTGCTAACAGAGCGCATGTCCGAGCGCTATTTCGGTCGCGAAGACCCGATGGGCAAAACGATTACGGTCAATAACAAACTCCGGTTTGAGGTGACGGGCATCCTGAAAAATCCACCATCGAACTCAACAGTGCAATTCGATTTTGTAGCTTCACTCAAAAGTCATCCAGCGGTAGAGCGTCTCGCGAATGGCTTCATTAAAGACGATGATGTGTCGTTAACTAATCAGTACGTACAGACCGGAAGTTACAAAACGTTTCTCCAGCTTCGTTCACCATCCGATACGGTCCGTATCCTTCATACGCTACCAGCGCTGATAAAGGCGTCGGGGGCAAATGCGAAAGGAATCACATACATTATTGATCCACTAAAAAGCATGCATTTGGGGATGAATTTTGGCGATACGTCAAACTCACGCTACCTCACTATTTTCCTGTGCATTGCCGCCCTCACGTTGCTGCTGGCGCTGATCAATTACATGAGTCTGACCACCGCCCGCGCTACGCTACGTGCCCGAGAGGTAGGCGTCCGCAAGGTTATGGGAGCCGCCCGGACTGAGCTGGCCGTACAATTCTATGGCGAATCTATGCTCATTACGGTTCTTGCTTTCGGCTTATCGCTTGGGTTGGTACAGGTGCTACGGCCTTACTTCTACCAGTTGCTTCAGCTCGATATCGATCCGTCTTTTATCTATACTCCTACGTTCGGGCTGGCAGCACTGGCTCTGTTAATCGGTTGCGTTCTGATTGCGGGCAGTTATCCAGCCCTGCTCTTGTCGTCGTTTAGCCCGG
>JANXVQ010000316.1 GCA_025351545.1 Spirosoma sp. | reverse complement strand
GTAGGCATCCCCAAAGAAGATCAGCAACACTTGTTTGAGCGATTTTTTCGGGCTAAAAATGTAACCAACATTGCAGGTACCGGACTGGGTCTGCATATCGTGGGACGATACATGGAACTGATGGGTGGCCGGGTGTCGCTGCAAAGTGCGTTAAACAAAGGCACAATCGTTACCTTAATCCTTCCCTATGAAAACCATTCTGTTGATTGAAGACAACGAACTAATCCGCGAAAATACCGCCGAAATTCTGGAACTGGCTGATTACGTGGTTCATACGGCCGAAAATGGGAAGATCGGCGTCGAAAAGGCGCTCACCGATAAACCCGATCTGGTTATTTGTGATATCATGATGCCGGTGCTGGACGGGTACGGTGTATTGCATATTTTCAACAAAAATTCTCAGTTATCGGGTATCCCGTTCATCTTTCTAAGTGCCAAGAATGAACGAACTGATTTCCGGAAAGGCATGGAACTGGGGGCTGATGACTACCTCACCAAACCCTTCGACGAGTTGGATCTGCTGAGTGCCATTGAGCGACGATTGACCCGTTTTGCCCAACTAAAGCCAACTCATGATTCACAACAGGATGAGCTGAATCAGTTTCTGGACCAAGCCCGGCAGGTAGGTAACCTGCAAAGTTTATCGGCCGACCGCAAGTCTCACGCTGTGCGCAAAAAGCAGTACGTCTATTCAGAAGGCGACGAACCCACGCGGCTGTATTTTATTAAATCCGGCAAAGTTAAATCCGTGCGAACCAATGCGGATGGGAAGGAATTCATCACGGGTCTGTATAACCCCGGCGACTTTTTTGGCTATTTTGCATTGCTCGAAAATAGGGATTATACCGATTCGGCCGTGACGCTGGATGACGCGGAACTGGTCTATATCCCCAAAGATGATTTCCAGCAATTACTGCTGGCTAATCCTGCCGTGAGTGCTCAGTTCATCAAGTTGCTGGCCGGTCGGGTAGGAGAACGTGAAGAGCAGTTGCTGGGTATGGCCTACAATTCCCTCCGGCGACGGGTAGCCGATACGCTGTTGCGGCTACATGAGCAACAACCCGACGGATTAATTCAACTTTCCAGGGACGATCTGGCGGCCATGGTCGGCACGGCTACGGAGTCACTGATACGCACTTTAAGCGAATTCAGACAGGATGGATTGCTGGAGATGACGGCATCGGGGGGTATCCAGGTTGTGCAGCCCGAAAAACTCCGCCGGGCAAACTGGTGAGTTTCCAGCTTGCTGACTACAAATACATTGAATCTCAGACATCGCCGACTCTAATTTTCTTGCGCTACTCATAGTCGCATCATGAGCCATATCAGGGCATGCGCTGACGAGCCTCATGGCCTGGATAGCTGTCTATAACCAACTTGCCTCAAAACTATGAAGCATGAATACGGCAGCGATTTCATCAACCATGTGCTACCACTGTGGCAGTGACTGCATGGAGCACAACATCCTGTACGAAGAGAAAAACTTCTGCTGTGACGGATGCAAAACGGTGTACAGTATTCTTAGCCAGCACCAACTTTGCCAATACTACGCCATAAATCAAGGAGAGGAACGCACACAGTCTGGCAATACGCTTAAAGCGATTAATCCGGCTCAATCGCGACTCGACTTTCTGGACAATCCGGATATTGTAGCGCAGTTGCTGGAGTTCTCCAGTGAGTCGGTGGCGAAGATTACGGTCTACATCCCAACGATTCATTGCAGCTCGTGTTTGTGGTTGCTCGAACACCTGTACCGGATTCATCCGGCCATTCAGCAGTCGCAGGTAGACTTTCTCAAAAAGCAGGTCCACCTAACATATCAGCCCGACAAACTGTCGCTCCGGCAAGTCGTTGAACTGCTCAGTTCCATTGGCTACGAACCGCTGATTAGCCTCACTGACGTTGTCAGTCAACAGCAGAAACCAACCTACCGCCCGTTACTATACCGGCTGGCGGTGGCAGGATTCTGCTCGGGCAACATCATGCTGTTTAGTTTCCCCGAATATCTTGGTCTGGATGATTCATCGTTCAGGCACCTCTTTGGGATACTGAATATAATGCTGGCAATCCCGGTGGTCTTTTACTCCGCATCGGGCTATTTCGAATCGGTCTGGACGAGTCTGCGAAAAGGGATTGTCAACATTGATCTGCCCGTTTTGCTGGGTATTCTGGTGGCGTTTTTTCGGGGCACATACGAAGTACTGTTTCTGAATGGTGCGGGCTACTTTGATTCGTTATCGGGGCTGATTTTCTTTCTGTTATGCGGCAAATGGTTCCAGCAGCAAACGCACGAATTCCTCTCGTTCGACCGCGATTATAAAGCCTATTTTCCACTCGCCGTAACGGTGCTGAATTCAGCAGGAGAGAACGTAGTACCGGTGGCGCAGCTCCGTAAAGGCGACCGAATTCGGGTCAGAAACCACGAACTGGTTCCTGCGGATGGCCTGCTCTACAAAGGTCAGGCCCGGATCGACTACAGTTTTGTAACGGGCGAATCGGTGCCCGAGGTCAAGGAAACGGGGGCATTGCTTTATGCAGGTGGTCGGCAGATAGGGGAAGCCATCGAGCTGGAAATTGTACGGGAAATGTCGCAAAGTTACCTGACTCAACTTTGGAATAATGATGCCTTTCAAAAAGGGAATACATCCCGCATACGCACCTTCGCCGATGTTGTCGGTAAATATTTTACACTGACCGTCATCACGTTAGCGACGTTAGCGGGATTATATTGGTACGCCCACGACCCAACACGCGCCGTCAATGCATTTACGGCTGTGCTCATCATTGCCTGCCCGTGCGCCCTTTCTTTATCGTATCCGTTTGCGTTGGGAAATGGCCTTCGAAAACTGTGCCAACAGAAACTATACCTTAAAAACGCCAATGTTATTGAGCAGATGGCCAATTGCGATACCCTTGTTTTCGACAAGACGGGGACGCTGACAGAGGTAAAGAGCGAAAGGGTGAATGAGCGAAAGGGCATTGCTCATCTGGTGGAGGAATTTCCATCAATACTGACTGCTTATGAACGTTCGCTGGTAGCGTCGTTGGTGCGGCAATCAGCTCATCCGTTGAGCCGTACACTAACGTCTCA
>JANXVQ010000313.1 GCA_025351545.1 Spirosoma sp. | reverse complement strand
GTGAAGAATCCCGAGCAGTTGCGCGACCGACGGGTGGTGCTGGCGGGTGGTGGCGATTCGGCCCTCGACTGGGCGGTTTTTCTCGCTGATATTGCCAGTGAAGTAACGCTGGTTCACCGTAGCGATACGTTCCGTGGTGCACCCGATTCGGCCGGGAAAGTGTTTAAACTGGCCAGTCAGGGCCGCATAAATCTGGTGTTGCAATCTAACATTACCAGCATCAATGGCAACGGCCATTTGCAGGAAGTTACCATTACGGCGAAAGACAAAACCGTGACGACTCTTCTCGCTGATCACCTGATTCCGCTCTTTGGCCTGACGCCAAAACTGGGGCCAATCGCCGATTGGGGCCTCACCATCGACAAGGCGGCCATTCATGTTAATACGACCGATTATGCCACGAACGTCGAGCGCATTTATGCTATCGGCGACATTAACACCTATACGGGAAAGCTGAAACTAATTTTATGCGGTTTTCACGAAGCCGCTCTGATGTGCCAAAGTGCCTTTCGGCACGTTCACCCCGACCAGAAACTGAGTTTCAAATACACAACCGTCAACGGCATTCCCACTTTTTAAAATGATTGCATTCACCATTGAAAACCGAACTGGCGAGCGGCAACCGATAGAAATACCAGAAGGCATTAACCTGAGCCTGATGGAAGTGTTGAAAGCGTCGGACTACAATATTCTGGCAACTTGTGGAGGCATGGCCCTTTGCGCAACCTGCCACGTACAGGTACTGAACGGACTCGATGCGTTGCCATCAGCCCAGGACGCCGAACTAGACATGCTGGATACGTTGCCCGATGCCGAATCGGATAGCCGACTAGCTTGTCAAATTCGCGTAAATGAAACGTTGGAGAGGACTGTTTTTAAGATAAAAGGAGCTGAAGGGTAGTATTTTTATAGTATGATAGAACTGATTTGTAGAATTTTATTTCTCCAATCAGGAAGAATAGAAAATAATATGCTTAGTTTGAGTATCTCGCTCAATTAACTCAGTCAAGCTTATTATTCTCCCTTCTTCAGCTCATGAAAAAGTTTACTTTATTCTGCCTGGCAATGGGCACTTTTTTTGCCCAAACGAGTTCTCTACTGGCTCAAACCTTCTCCCTCGAATCTGTTAAAAGCTACCCATTTCCGACAGAACTGACCAGCTCGGCAAAAGGGTCGCGCATTGCGTGGGCGTTTGATGAACAGGGGAAGCGCAATGTGTATGTAGCTGAAGGGCCGGAATTTACACCCCGAAAACTCACCAACTATACGAACGACGATGGTCAGGAAATTACCAGTTTGTCGATTTCAGACGACGGGAAATGGGTAGTCTATGTGCGGGGTGGCGATCACGGGGCCAACTGGGACGATGAGTTGCCGGTTAACACGACATCATCACCCATAGCACCGAAAGTACAGGTCTGGAGTGTTCCTTTTTCGGGCGGTGAGCCGAAAGCCATTACTGAGGGGGACGCCCCCGTTATTTCGCCGAAAAGTGACCGGATTGCCTTTATCAAAGCTGGTCAGGTTTGGATTTCACCAGCCGATGGTTCGTCAGCGGCGAAAGCATTATTTAACGCACGGGGAACAAACAGCTCTATTCAATGGTCGCCCGATGGGTCGAAACTGGCCTTTGTTTGCGACCGGAAAGACCACGCATTCGTCGGCGTTTTTACCAGCGAAACAGCCCCGATCACCTGGCTTGCCCCCTCTTTTTCGCAGGACGATTCACCGCGCTGGTCGCCCGACGGGAAAAAGCTCGTATTCGTTCGGACACCCGGTTCTGGGGGCGCACCTGATTCCATTCTGACACGCAAACATCGTCCCTGGTCGATCTGGACAGCCGATGTTGCCTCTGGTATGGCGTCGCAAATCTGGCAGGCGCCTAAAACGCTGGCGGGTTCCGTGCCGACCACACACGGTGGATTTAACCTTCATTGGGCTGCCAGTGAGCGAATTGTCTATCTGTCTTATGAAGACGGCTGGCCTCATCTGTATTCCATTCCCTCGTCTGGTGGAACGCCCTTGTTACTGACGCCTACGCCGTTCATGGCCGAACATATTGCGATGAGTCATGATGGTAAATGGTTGTTATTCAGCGGAAATACGGGTCCTGACAAATTAGATATCGACCGTCGGCATGTGGTTCGGGTTCCCGTCGATAAAGCTGCAATGGAAGTGCTTACACCCGGAAGTGGTCTCGAATGGATGCCTGTGGTAACGGGCGATGGTGCCACGTTGGCCATGATTAGTGCTACGGCCCAACGGCCTCCGCTGCCAACCGTAATGGCCTTTTCTAAGGGTACGCCCAAACTGCTTGCTCAGAATTTGATTCCCGCCAGCTTTCCACAAAACCAGCTGGTTATACCCAAACAAGTCACATTCAAATCGCCGGATGGCATGACCGTTCATGGTCAACTCTTTGAGCCAGTGGGTGGTTCTTCGAAGAAGCCCGCTGAACGCAGCCCGGCACTTATCTACGTGCATGGCGGCCCGCCCCGGCAGATGTTGCTGGGCTGGAATTATTCCGATTATTACGCCAATTCATACGCGCTCAATCAGTATCTGGCTAGCCAGGGATTTGTTGTGTTATCAGTGAATTATCGCTTGGGAATAGGGTATGGCTATGATTTTCATCAGCCTGCCAATGGGGGAGCAGCCGGTGCTTCAGAATATCAGGACGTTCGGGCAGGGGCCGTGTGGTTAACCGAGCAGCCACAGGTCGATGCGACCAAAATAGGTATTTATGGCGGTTCATACGGCGGTTATCTGACCGCGCTCGCCCTGGCTCGCGACTCGAAACTCTTCGCGGCTGGTGTGGATATTCACGGCGTACATGACTGGAGTCAGCAACGCTACGGTATCACCCAGACCGACCGGTTCGAAAAGATCCCCGATGCTGATAAAGCGGCCAAAGTTGTCTGGGAGTCATCGCCGGTTTCGTCGGTCAGTAGCTGGACATCACCTGTACTCATTATTCATGGAGATGACGACCGAAATGTACGGTTCAACCAGAGTGTCGACTTAGTTCGACGCCTTGATAAGCAGGGTGTTTCGATGGAAACCCTTGTCATTGTCGATGATACGCACCACTGGATGAAACACACCAACGCGCTGAAAATGGGAACCGCAACCGCTGACTATTTCAAGCGAAAGTTGATGAAGCCGAAGCAGTAACAGCGTGGTGCGCCGGGTGACGGCACGCGTGG
>JANXVQ010000288.1 GCA_025351545.1 Spirosoma sp. | reverse complement strand
ATCTGGTTTACCCGTTTTTCTCATTTACTGTATTAATCTCCAAACGCCTGAATTCTCTACCGTTCATGTCTCAATCTGTAACTCGTCGTCAAACACTGGCGGCCTTAACTGCCTCCGTAGGCGCATCGTTCTCCCCCAGTTCGGCGGAATCTGTGCCTGCGCCAACCGCTCAGTCCGCTTTTACGATTTGCCTGAATATGAGCACGATTCGGGGACAAAAGCTCGGTTTTGTGAAAGAATTGGAAGCAGCGTCAAAAGCCGGTTTTCGATCAGTTGAAATATGGGTGGAGACATTACAGACTTATTTAAAAACCGGGACTACAACTGCTGATGCTCGTAAAGTGCTGGGAGATAATGGTATAAAGGTTGAAAATGCCATCGGTTTTGCGCCCTGGATTATTGATGATGAAGCCGCTCGTGCCAAAGGACTTGACCAACTCAAGCGCGAAATGGAGATGTTGGCCGAAGTGGGTTGTAAGCGCGTGGCCACTCCGCCAATTGGCGCACAATCGCCCGGAAGCCCTAAAATTGACTTGTATAAGGCTGCCGAACGTTACCGGGCGATTCTCGACATTGGTGATAAAACGGGTGTAGTTCCGCAGCTGGAGTTGTGGGGATTCTCGCCCAACCTCAGCCGATTGGGCGAAGTGATGTTTGTGGCTATTGAAAGCGGTCATCCATCGGCAAGGGTGCTGCTGGATATTTACCACCTTTATAAAGGTGGCTCTGGTAATACCAGCTTGCCCTTAGTCGGAAAATCGGTGATTGAAGTCTTCCATGTAAATGACTATACGGCCAATTTTACTCGTGAAAAAATAGTCGACGCTGATCGGGTATTTCCGGGCGATGGCGTTGCACCAATCCGTGAGACATTAAAACTGATCAAACGTACCGATCAACCTATTGTCGTATCGCTGGAAGTATTCAATAAAGATTACTATGCACAAGATGCACTGACCGTAACAAAAACGGCGATGGCGAAAATGAAAGCAATGGTGGCCGGGCTTTAATAGGCCCAGGCCATTAAGCCCCCGTCTACCGAAACCGTCTGGCCGGTTACGTAGCCCGAAGCAGGCATACACAGAAACGAAACGACTGACGCCACTTCTTCGGGTTCGCCGACGCGGTTCATGGGCGTTCGTTTGAGAATGCCCGCTAACTTTTCAGGATTGGTCAGCACGGGCGTTGCCAACGGTGTTTTGATATACCAGGGCGCAACGGCGTTTACCCGAATATTGTCGGGTGCCCACTCGACAGCGAGGTTTCGGGTGAGCTGAAGCATAGCCGCTTTGGTCATGCCATAAAGCGATCCGCTGCTGGTATGGGCTAGCCCTGATACCGACGAGACCATCACAATTTTACCCCCTCCAGGACTAGCAACTTTCAAGAGCGGATAAGCTGCCTGACTCAGCTCATAAGCCGAGCGTAGGTTAGTATTCAGAACATGTTCATAATCGGCTGTGCTATAGTCGGCTGTGGATTTACGGATGTTCGTACCCGCATTATTGACTAGAATGTCTAAACTATTCCATCTTGCTTTTACGGCCTCCATAACTTGAATGGCTACACCCGGTTGACTTACATCGGCCGCTATACCATCCACTGTGTGGCCCTGTTGTTGATAGTTAGCCAGTTGTTGCTGGAGTAGTTCGTTATCGCGGGCAACGATAAATACCGCTGCACCGAGATCCAGAAACTGTTGGACAATGGCTTCACCAATTCCTTTTGTGCCGCCTGTTACCAGAGCGCGCTGGCCGATGAGGGACCATAGTGATTGATTCATATACATGTGATTAGTTAGTGACTGCTTGCAAACCTACGTAGCCAGACGTTTGCAAGCCGCTCTTTTGCTACTATTTTTAGCTTTCCCAACTAAAACTACCTCATGAACAAACGAATCGGGTTGCTGGTCGGACTAACGCTCTCCATGAGTGTTGTACTGGCGCAGAATAAGCCTAAACCAGAGGATGTACAAACGTTCATGCTCAAAAATGGCATGAAATTCATGGTTTTGGAAGATCATTCGATTCCTAATGCTACGCGCTTGATTTATTGAGTGGTGTACTCAGTTCGGGAAACTCCTCACGGTTGGTGAAGTCTATGGTGCTGGATTTAACCATTGCGTCTCGGGTATCGACAAACTTTGGCGAATCATTTGATCCTGACCTGTTTTCGATTTATGCCATTGCGGCTAGTAATATCTCGGCTGAACAACTGGAAAAATCGGTGCTTTATCAACTTGATAAGGTTATCAATGAGGGAATTACGGACGCAGAACTTCAAAAATTGAAGAATCAGAAGCTGATGGAGTTTTACCGGACAATGGAGACCATTAACGGGAAAGCTAATTCTCTTGGCACTTATGAATTGTTCTTTGGCGATTATAAAAAACTCTATGAAGCCCCGGCGCTGTTCGAAAAAGTAACCAAAGAAGACGTGCAACGGGTGGCCAAAACGTATTTAACAGGCCGAAATCGTACTGTCGGTTATCTTTTGCCGGAGCCCAAAACCAATCCAGCTAAAAATAATTGACAGAATGAGTTATCTGGCTCTTGGCAATGCTTCCATCGCGTCCGCGCCGACTAAAGCCGGACGTATAAACTCAATAGACATCAGTCGATGAAATACATATTCACTTTATTTACTGTCCTGATTGTGGCGGGGGCGTCATTGGGGCAAACGTTCCAGGTGCCGCCTTATCAGAAGTTTACCCTTAAAAATGGCCTCACAATTTATTTGATGGAGCAACATGAGATGCCTCTCATCAATATTTCGGCCGTATTCGACGCTGGGGCGGTGCAGGACGGGACCCAATACGGTTTGGCCAATAGGACGGCTGAGGCTCTGCTGTTTGGCAGTTAAAAATACACAAAGGCGCAACTGGAAGAAAAAATTGAATACGTGGGTGCCAGCGTGGACACGTATGCAGGCAAGGAAGTTGCTAAGTTGATCGCGTCATTTGCGGTTAAAGACCAGGATTTACTGTTTGATATTATTCAGGATGTGATCACAAAACCCACTTTCGATCAGGCCGAATTCGATAAGTATAAACAGCGTCAGTTGCTTCAGCTAACGCAGCAAAAAGAGAGTCCACGGGCTGTAGTGGCTTCTTATTTCAATCGGTTTGTATTTGAAGGGCATCCGTACGCCAATCCACTTACGGGTATACCAACATCTGTTTCGGCAGTTTCAGCCGCTGATGCCCGACAGTTCTACCAGAAAAACTATACAACCGATTGGGCAGCCATTGCTGTCGTAGGCGATTTCAACACGGCAGCTATGAAAAAACGGATTACAGATTTGTTGGGTAATTGGAAAACCGCCCTGACAACATCGCCCGCCTTGACTGAGCCTGCTTTATTGTTCGATAAAAGCCGGGTATTGCTGATCAATAAAGATGATGCCCGCGAAACTACATTTCTGATCGGTGGTAAGGGCATTAGGCAGAGTAGCCCGGATTTTATTCCGTTACCGTTGTCAATACCATTCTGGGCGGTCGCTTTACATCCTGGCTCAATGATGCTCTGCGTGTAAATTCGGGTTTGACGTATGGGGCAAGCAGCCGTTTTAGCACTTATCGAAAAAGCGGCACATTCGTTATTTCGACTTTTACGAAAGTTAGTACAACAACACAGGCTATTGATATGGCTCTGGTGGTTCTTGACAGCCTGCATAAAACCGGCATCAACGAAAAAGTGCTTTCATCGGCTAAAAACTACGTTAAAGCCGACTTCCCTCCGAGATATGAAACGGCCGGTGAATTGTCTAATCTGCTAACGGACATGTTTAGTCTGGGCTTCGATGAGTCGTTTATTAACAACTTCCAGAAGAATGTCGATGGCCTGACGGTGGCTAGAACTCGTCAGATTATTGACCAGTATTTTCCGAAAAATAATCTCCAGTTCGTATTGATTGGCAAGGCCGATGCCATTCGGGATAAAGTGAAAAAATACGGGACTGTTACTGAGAAAGAAATCAAAGCCGACGGGTTTTAGATACATTTGACATGGAGGCACAGTGTACACGAAGGCATATTTCTTCATGTACACTGTGCCTCCGTGTTTAAATTCCTTTACCTTTGTCTTGAGTTTTCGGTGCCTGATGTTGCTTCATAGCAACTTTCACGGCTTAAAAGGGAAGTTGTCGAACCACTGATGTGGTTTTAAATCAACGCTGTCCCCGCAACTGTAAGTCTCTTACCCAATCGGTTCAATCTACATGGTCACTGCGCTGAGTATCAGCGTGGGAAGGCCCGATCCGATGAGACAAGCCAGGAGACCTGCCTAAGACCATCCGTTGTTCTGGCGTTCGGAGGAAACGCCCCAATCGCGTGCTTACGGTTCGGCTTTTTGGCGGGCCGATGGTTCAGGGCACTCTTTTTTTTACGTTGATATTGAGACAGGAAACCCTTCGTTGGTGGGTCATTGGGCTATTGATCAGCTTACTGGCTGGGCATAGCAGTTTCGCGCAAACTGATTCGTTGATTATTCGTCAATCGGTCGGTTTATCGTCGCGGGCAGCATCTGTCGTGTCCTTATCTGCCGTAACCGTGCGAGCCATCGCTCCCGAACGGTTTCTCGCAGGGCAGAAACTCCAGCGTATTGACTCGGCAACGCTGCTTCAATTTCGGTTTGGCTCGCTAACCGATTTGCTGGCTTTCAACACGCCACTGGCTTTCAAAAATTATGGCCCTGGCCAGTTAGCGACCGTTTCATTCCGGGGAACATCGGCCAACCATACGGCCGTACTGTGGAATGGAATTAACATTAATCAACCTAATCTGGGTCTGACAGATTTTTCGACGTTACCCGTGGCAGGGTTTGATCGACTATCGGTGCAATACGGCTCCTCAGCCAGTGTTGTCGGGTCCGATGCCGTGGGTGGGAGTGTCTTGCTCGGCAGCAGCCCCGTTTGGCAATCAGGTATTCGAGTGACAGTTGGACAACAAATCGCCAGTTTTCAAAATAACCAGACGCAGGTAGGTGTTCGGTACAGTACGGCTCTAGGGTCAATCTGGAAAGTATCAGGCAAGACGTTTGCCTATCGAAACCAGTTTAATAATGACTACCCGTATGCCG
>JANXVQ010000254.1 GCA_025351545.1 Spirosoma sp. | reverse complement strand
TCCTTTTTGGGCGTAGCTAACGGCTACTAATACGAACAGAGCTACGAAAAGTGAAAAAATCTTTTTCATCGGAATAAATAGAATTATAGTTTGGTTATTAAAATACTAAGCTTTACAAACGACAACCAAAGCAAACAGTTTGCCAAAAACGTTGTGGTTTTGATTTGCTCAACAAATAAACTCAAAAAATCGTTTTTTTGAAAGCTGACTTCTTTTGCCTTACTTTTACTTTTGCTTGGTAAACGGCCTGTCCGATGCCAGCTACTTCATCAATAAATAGATTGTTGGACGATTTCAATCCGTAGCTCTGTTGTGATAGCAAACGAACAACTCCGCTCGACTGATATTTTAAGTCGTGAAAAAATCCTGTCAGATTACCGGTTAGCTTACGAAAGCCGACAGGTAAGTTTGTTGGGTCGGCGTGATGTGATGGGAGGTAGAGCTAAATTCGGCATATTCGGCGATGGCAAGGAGTTGGCTCAATTAGCAGCCGCCAGTGCTTTTGACCGGGGCGATTTTCGTTCTGGCTATTACCGCGACCAAACATTTGTGGCGGCTTTAGGGGAACTTCGCTGGACGGAGTTCTTCGCGCAGCTTTATGCCCATACAGATGTAAAGGCGGAGCCTAATACCGCCGGTCGATCAATGAACGGCCATTTTGCTACTCGCTGGCTCGATGAACAGGGACTGTGGCGTAACCAAACCGAACTCTATAATTCTGTCTGTGATATTGCTCCCACAGCAGGGCAAATTCCGCGTGCACTTGGGCTGGCCTATGCTTCCAAACTTTTTCGCAACAATGCTGCGCTAAGCGATCTGACTAATTTTTCGCATAACGGCAACGAAATTGTTTTTGCTACCATAGGTGACGCATCGACCTCGCAGGGGATGTTTTGGGAGGCCATGAATGCCGCTGGCGTATTGCAGGTGCCCTTGTTGATGTCTGTCTGGGATGATGGCTATGGAATATCTGTGCCGATTGAGTATCAAACGGTTAAAGGAAGTATCTCAAAAGCATTAGCTGGTTTTCAACGTGATGGCGATGAAAAAGGGCTTGAAATCTTTACGGTAAAGGGTTGGGATTATGTTGCCCTGATCGAAACGTATCAGCAGGCGGCCCACATTTGCCGTACCGAACATGTGCCCGTACTCGTTCATGTACAGGAACTTACTCAGCCACAGGGCCATTCGTCGTCTGGTTCGCATGAACGCTATAAATCAAAGCAACGTCTGACGTGGGAAGCCGAGCATGACTGTAATCTGATATTCCGTCAGTGGATTTTAGAAAATGGATACGCAACCAGCGAAGAATTGGAAGCTATTGAACATGAAGCGAAACAATCGACGAAAAAAGACCGTCTAACAGCTTGGGGTGCTTTTCAGGCATCTATGAAAGGAGATTATGACGAAGCACTGGACTTACTTCAGCAAACGGCTCGTCATAATACTAAATCTGCCGAGTTGATGGCTATCCGGGAGGAACTTCGCAAAACGGTTTCGCCCGTACGTCGGGATGCGGTGGCAGCTGTACGGAAAGCGTTACGCGTGTTGCGAACCGATACCAGTGCGGGTCGGCAGCGATTACACGCCTGGCTCGACCGCACGAATGCCGAAAACGCCGACCGCTTTAGCTCACATTTATATAGTCAGTCGCCTGAGTCGCCTTTGCTGGTTGAAGCAGTTCCTGCCCAATTTGCCGACGATAGCCCTGTGCTCGATGGTTATTTGCTGCTCCAGCGTTATTTCGATAGCCTGTTTAGCCGAGACCCGCGTGTAGTCGCTATAGGCGAAGACGTAGGCCATATTGGTGATGTAAATCAGGGATTTGCCGGATTACAGGAAAAATTCGGAGAGATTCGCATTACTGATACCGGCATTCGCGAAACCACTATTATTGGTCAGGGCATAGGGATGGCTATGCGTGGCCTGCGACCTATAGTCGAGATTCAGTATTTCGACTATGTTTATTACACATTAGCCACCCTAACAGACGATTTAGCCACGTTGCAATATCGGACCAAAGGAGGGCAGAAAGCACCACTGATTATCCGAACACGAGGGCATCGACTGGAAGGTATCTGGCATTCGGGCTCGCCGATGGGAACCATGCTCAGTAGTCTGCGGGGACTTCACATACTGGTGCCGCGTAATATGACGCAGGCCGCCGGCTTTTATAATACGCTTATCAAAGGTGATGATCCGGCGCTGTTGATCGAATCCCTGAATGGGTATCGTTTAAAAGAAACATTACCAACCAATCTGGCCGAGTTTTGTGTGCCGCTGGGCGTACCAGACATATTGCGTGGCGGCTCCGATGTAACAGTTGTAACATATGGGTCAATGTGCCGAATTGTGCTGGATGCGGCTAGTCAATTGGCCGCAATGGGCATTAACGTTGAGGTAATGGATGTGCAAACATTACTACCATTCGACGTAAACCAGACCATTGTTGAATCCATTAAGAAAACGAATCGGGTGTTATTTGCCGATGAAGATGTGCCGGGCGGAGCATCAGCGTATATGATGCAGCAAGTTGTTGAAAATCAGAGTGCGTATCGATATTTAGATTCGGCTCCACGTACGATGTCAGCCAAACCACACAGGCCACCTTATGGCTCAGATGGCGATTATTTCTCGAAGCCAAACGTTGATGATGTAATCGAACTGGTATACGCCATGATGAGCGAGTCAGAGCCGGAACGGTTTCCCAAAATTTAGTGAAAGAGCGAAAGAATGCAAGGGCGATCATTTTACAGACCCTTTTTTCTTTTCCGCTCTTTCACGCTAAAAAATGGCATATTTCCAGGACATACAATCGGGTATCCGAACGACGCTCAAGGGGTTAAGTCTAACGCTGAGACATCTTCGGAATGCCACAAAGCGCCGAACACCCGAAGGCATAGCGAGTGCCAATTATTTTGATTTGCAGAATGGCTTAGTCACGCTACAATACCCGTACGAACAACTTCCTATTCCTGACAATGGGCGCTACCAGCTTCGTAATGAGATTGACGACTGCATTGTATGTGACAAATGCGCTAAAGTTTGTCCTGTCGATTGTATAACGATTGATGCTATCAAAGCCACTGAAGAAGTAGGCCGGGCATCTGACGGGTCGCCTATTCGATTGTATGCGGCTAAATTTGATATTGATATGGCCAAGTGCTGCTACTGCGGCCTTTGCACGGTGGTTTGCCCCACCGAATGCCTGACAATGGACAAGAAGTTTGATTACAGCGAGTTTGAACTTGGTAAGCTGACGTATCATTTTTCTGAATTAACGCCCGAACAGGCCGATGAGAAACGGGCCTTGTATGAACAATTTGTTCGGGAAAAAGAGGAAGCCAAGGCTGCACAACTAGCGGCTAAAGTAACCACTGTAAGTCCATCATCAGAAGCCGAAATTGGTTTAGCTGCCCCAAAACGGCCTGTGTTCCGGCCTACAGCAAAGCCAAGTACATCAACTCCACCAACTCCAGTTGCCGGATCGGCTAACTCCGAAGGTTCATCTGTCGAACATCCGCTTACAGATGCTACGCCCGACGAAATGCAACAGATCGCCCAGGGTGGTTTGGAAGCTGTGAAACGACCCGTATTTGAACCAACGCAAAAACCTGTAATAGCCGTACCGGATATACCGTCTGATGCGACGCAATCAGCATTACCAGCATCAGTCGGGAAAGAGGATACTCCAAAGCCGGTTGCAAAACCAGCCGGTTTTCGCCCGATAATGAAGCCGCCAGTTGCAAAACCAACTGAAGCAGAACCAGATGCGCCGGCAAATGCTGAACCGCCAAAACCAAAACCGGCTTTTCGACCAACCATGAAACCGCCCAAGCCAGCGGAAACGGAGCCAAAAGCCCGGGAAGATATAGCCACTGAAGCAGAAGTGCCGAAACCCAAACCGGCCTTTCGGCCAACGATGAAGCCAACGCAGCCGGTTGAACCAGAGTCGAATGAACAGCCCGAGGTTCCAAAACCCAAGCCGCCCGCTTTTCGACCGACAATGCGGCCCGCTACGGCACCACAGAAAGTAGAGGGCGAGCTTCCTATACCAGAAACGAAAGAGCCCACGGCTGATAAAATTGTTGAAAAGCAAGAAGAACTGCCTGTTGAGCCACCGAAGCCGAAACCAGCTTTTCGACCCACAATGCGGCCCAAACCGAAACCAGACGATGAGCCATCATCCTAATCTATAACAGCAACACTGTGCTTCAATTTGCCTTTTATATCTTTTCTGCGCTCACACTTTTCGGCGCAATGGCCGTCCTGATCACGCGTAACGTTCTCTATGCCGCCTTTTTTTTGTTACTGACTCTATTTGGCGTAGCGGGGTTATTTGTACTGGCCAGTGCCGATTTTCTGGCCATTGCACAGATTATGATCTATGTTGGGGGCGTGTTGGTGTTGGTGATTTTTGGTGTTATGCTCACCAATAAACCCGAACTTCCAAACGACACAAACAGTCAGCAACCTAACCGAATTATTTCTAAAAACCGGTCTGGGGCCGGGTCGGGCTGGGTGGTTGCCGTGCTGGTAGCGGGCGCTTTATTTATTGCTTTATATACCTTGTTGGCACGAGCCAATTTTACGTTACTGACTCAGCCCGTTGGCTGGCAAAGCACCGTAACTGTAATTGGTAAACAACTCATGACGGAGTATGTTGTGCCATTTGAAATTGCTGGCATTCTGCTGCTGGCGGCCCTTGTTGGCGCTACCTATTTAGCGGCTCCACAAACTAAATCATCCCAAAATGCAACCCGTTGACAGTCATTTATTCTTACTTGTAGGCGCGGCACTCTTCAGTATCGGGCTGGCAGTGGTGTTACTTAAGCGGCACGCTATTGTGGTATTGATGGGCATCGAATTAATGCTTAATGCTGTCAATATTAATCTTGTGGCCTTTAGCCAGTATGACCCTGACCGCTTGCAGGGCCAAATGCTGAGCTTATTTGTAATGGTCGTAGCGGCCGCAGAATCGGCTATTGCGCTGGCCATTGTCTTGCAGGTCTATCGCCATTTCCGTACGGCGCAGTTGGATGAGTTAAACGAACTAAACTATTGACAGTCGCCTTCGAGACTATCATCGACGGTGTCCTGAATGATGGCTATGGCATTGCAGATAATTTTATAACACAAAGCGAAGTGACAGCACTCGCCGACCAGCTTCACCAACGAAGAGATTCTGGAAAGTTTAAGGCTGCTGGTATTGGAAATGAACACGTATCGGTCGAAAATGCCGTGCGTGGCGACGAAATTCTTTGGTTAGATGAAGCGACGACTACACCCGTTGAGATAGCATTTTTGTCGCGGATCAATGAGTTTGTGGCGTATGTCAACCAAACCTGCTATCTGGGTCTGCGCGATTTCGAGTTTCATTACGCACTCTATTCGCCCGGCACATTCTATAAACGCCATCTCGATCGATTTCGGAGCGACTCTCGCCGGAAACTTTCCATAGTCTGCTACCTGAATACCAACTGGCAGGAAGCCGATGGCGGTCAATTAGCCCTTTACCTTCCCGGAGCTACTGGCGACCAGGAACAGCAAATCATCATCTCGCCAGTAGGTGGTCGGTTAGTGTGTTTCGAGAGTGGCTTGCTGGAACACGAGGTGTTGCCTGCCACTCACGAACGGCTGAGCGTGACGGGCTGGTTGAAAACGGCTTGATAGCGTTTGTTTCCATACCATAGAATCGGGATATTTGCGGCCAATTCTGATTGAAACGAATGCC
>JANXVQ010000219.1 GCA_025351545.1 Spirosoma sp. | reverse complement strand
GACTACAAATTATTAAATGCTGTGAACTATGGTGTTCCGCAGAATCGTGAGCGACTTTTTGTAGTCGGTCATAGAGCAACGTTTCAGTTTCCAAAGCCTCAATTAGTAAAAGTGACTGTTGGTGAAGCTATTGGCGAATTGATCGAAACAACGAAGGATGAAAGCAAAATTCTAACGGCTTCGATGAACCAGTACGTAGCAAATTATGAAAAGGCTTCCAGTTGCATAAATCCAAGGGACTTGTATTTGCATAAGCCAGCCCGAACGTTAACATGCCGTAATATTGCTGGCTCAACCGGCGATATGCAGCGTGTAAAACTTGCAGATGGTCGTCGGCGACGCATCTCTGTACGAGAGGCCGCTCGGCTTCAAAGCTTCCCGGATTGGTTTGAGTTTTCAGGTACAGAAACTAACCAATATTATCAGATCGGGAATGCTGTTCCCCCTTTACTGGCCTTACATCTGGCAGAATCAATACGTAAGTATCTTGAAACCCCCTTGCCGCTAGTTCCTAAGATTGTTAAATCTAAGCCAACGCCACAAAAACAGCTAACCTTATTTTAAGAATGCCCTATTTGACGAGAAGCGAGAAATCCCCACACATGGTTACGCTTATTGAAGAAGCGATTGATATTTTGGCATTTGTTGGTATTCCAATAGCTAATCAAACAGAGCGGGGTCTTGAAAAGATGGCAATGGCTTTTCTGGCAGTAGCTGGTGTTACTGAAAAATGGTTAGATGCTAAAGGTTTTGAAGAACAACGAACCTTACGGTCAAGAGATATTCTTAGGTTTTACAACGCGAATTTTGAAGAAAACCTTTCGGACAGTTCTTATGATGATATTCGTCGCAAAGATTTGAAACTATTAGTTTTAGCTGATCTAGTAGTCAAAAGCGCCAATAACCCCACCGCAGCAACAAATGATGGTACACGTGGCTACGCTCTAGAGCCTAGTTTTTTGGATTTGGTTAAATCGTACAAAACTCCGGAATGGCAGAATAAGCTAATAGTATATCTATCAGGCAAAACTTCTCTGAAAGACCAGTTAGAGCGGAAGCGAAACATTGTGAAAGTACCTGTCACCTTACCAGGGGGTAAACAGTTAGAGTTTTCTACAGGTCAGCATAATCTGCTACAAAAACTTATCATCGAAGAGTTTTTACCTCGTTTTGGTCAAAACGCCCAAGTTCTATACGTAGGAGATGCCGAGAATAAAATGCTTCATCTTGATAAAGAGACGTTGACTGAATTAGATTTCTTCGAGTTATCCCATGATGAATTACCGGATATAGTTGCTTATAATGCCCAGAAAAATTGGCTCTATTTGATTGAAGCCGTTCATAGTAGCGGCCCAATCAATGAAATAAGGATGCTGGAACTTAAAGAGTTAACTAAGAAATGCAAAGCCGAAATAGTTTACGTCACAGCCTTTTTGAATAGACTCACATTTCGAAAATGGGCCTCAGATATTGCCTGGGAAAGTGAGGCTTGGATTGCTGATAATCCTGACCACCTTATTCACTTCAACGGCGACAAGTTTTTAGGGCCATACAAGGAGTGAATAGCCCTAAAAACGATTAACCTTCACTCTATGGCTGCTACTATTCTACTTATCGACGACGAACCTCGGCTGCGTCAACTTCTAGCTCGAATTCTGCAACTCGAAGGCTACACGGTGTTGGAGGCTGAAAACGCTCGCACTGGCCTAAAAGTCCTTGAGCGCGAAGACGTTCAGTTGGTAATCAGTGATGTTAAACTACCCGACAAAAACGGCATTGAATTATCGGCCCAGATTAAAGAACTCTACCCGGCTACCGAGATCATCGTACTGACCGCCTACGGCACTATTTCGGATGGGGTGACGGCTATCAAAAACGGAGCCTTCGATTACATTACCAAAGGCGATGATAACGACCGAATTATTCCGTTGGTCAGCCGGGCCGTTGAGAAAGCAAACCTTCAATTCCGAATTAAACAACTTGAGCAACAGGTTAGTCAGCGTTACGGATTTGATCGCATTATTGGCAACTCAAAGCCCATTTATCAGGCAATTGAGTTGGCTCGTAAGGTGGCCGTAACCGATACAACCGTACTGCTGACGGGCGAAACAGGAACCGGAAAGGAAGTTTTTGCACAAGCAATTCATCAGGCAAGCCCCCGCCGAGTGGGTACTTTTGTGGCTATTAACTGTGGCGCATTAGGCAAAGATATTCTGGAAAGTGAATTGTTTGGGCATCGGAACGGAGCCTTCACGGGCGCCAACCGCGACCAGAAAGGCTTGTTTGCAGAAGCGAACAAAGGCACTATTTTTCTGGATGAAATTGGCGAAATGCCCCTTGATTTGCAGGCCAAATTGCTACGGGTTCTCGAAACGCATGAGTTCCTGCGGGTGGGCGATACCAAGCCAACTAAAACCGATGTTCGGGTGATTGCCGCTACCAACCGAGGGTTGGAACAGGATGCGAATAGTGGCCGGTTCAGACTGGATTTATACTACCGGCTGTCGGTGTTTCAGATTGAATTGCCGCCCCTGCGCGACCGACGCGACGATATTCCCAGTTTGGCTGATCAGTTTGCTCAACAGGAAGCGTCGAAAGTTGGCAAACGTGATATTCGGCTTAGTCCGGCATTTATGCAGAAACTGAAAAGCCATAGCTGGAAAGGCAATATTCGCGAATTGAAGAATGTCATTGAACGGGCGGTAATTCTTGCCGACGCACCCAATAACGGCCCCATTGAATTAACCCCCGATCTACTGCCCTACGAGATGCAGGAAGGACTACTGCCAACCGACTTAGCATCACTCGATTTAGCCACTCTTGAGCAACAACACATCCGCCGGGTACTGCGCCAAACAAACGGAAACAAAACGGAGACCGCCCGGTTATTGGGTATTGGCCTGACAACACTCTATCGTAAACTTCAGGAAGCAGGCATTGCTGATAGCTAACTTATTTTCACCACTTTGTTCGCGACGAGGGTAAACTACCCCTTACGTTTTTATGTCTTCATCTCACTCTTCC
>JANXVQ010000173.1 GCA_025351545.1 Spirosoma sp. | reverse complement strand
CCGAAAAAAATGGGATTGCCTTGTATACGTATATCGAAGACCATTTGGCCAGGGTAGCACCCAGCACCAGATGGATTTATAATTCAAACGGTTACTGGCCTTATGTTAATCCGAAAACAATAACCGTAGAGGGCACATATGCTCAGAAGCATCCCGTTTATCGGGAATTGATTCGAGGCATGTATTCAAGTAATATAGTCAACCTTTTCAATATCAACTTTCCCCGCCGATATAGTACAGAACATTATGAACGATTTGTGCAGATTGTTAAGAAAACCGAAGAACGATATCAAAAGCAGTTTGGAAATGATAATTTCTATGTAGTTATTTTTCCTGCCTATCCACTGCCTTCCGAACTACGCCAACTGTTTCAACAAGCTCATTTGAAGGTCGTTGACTATTCAAATCTACTTACCTGGAAAACAACTTATGACGGTATGCATCCAGAGAGTAAAGCCTATCAGCAGGTAGCTCAAACGTTGGCTGCCGATCTACGAATCAAACCGGTTATAAAAGCACCTGCCCAATGATTAGTAAATGAAGCGAGTACTTAGGTAAATAACAGGTAGAGAATAGTTGACACAGGGACTGCACTTCATGTAGTCTCTTTTGTTTTGCCGTAAACTAAATCGAGCTACTCCTATTATTACGTTTGCTAAAAAAAACGCTACTTTGGCGCTGCTTGACCTCCACCATAATTCATGATCATATTAGGCATTTCTGCTTTTTACCACGATTCGGCAGCCGCATTGATTGAAGACGGATGTATTATTGCGGCTACTCAGGAAGAGCGATTTACCCGTAAAAAGCACGATCCAGCTTTCCCGGCTGAAGCTATTAAATACTGTCTTCAATATAGTGGGGCAGATATCAACAAACTGGATGCTATTGTATTTTACGATAAACCTCTCCTGAAATTTGAGCGGTTGCTGGAAACCTACTACGCCTTCGCTCCCCGGGGACTGCGGTCGTTTCTGATGTCAATTCCGGTTTGGCTTAAAGAGAAATTATTTTTAAAGCGACTCATCCGGGAGGAGTTAGAGAAGTTGGGTTATGACCCAGCCCGCAAGGTGAAACTGCTCTTTCCTGAACACCATCTTTCGCATGGCGCCAGTGCATTTTACCCATCTCCCTACGAACGGGCAGCTATTCTGACCATCGACGGTGTGGGCGAATGGGCTACGGCTTCTATTGGTTTGGGAGAAGGTAAAAATATTACCATTCTGAAAGAACTGCGGTTTCCGCATTCATTAGGGCTACTCTATTCGGCGTTCACCTACTTTTTGGGATTTCGTGTTAACTCCGGTGAGTACAAACTAATGGGGTTGGCGCCCTACGGCGACCCCAACTCGCCCGATGTGGCCCGATATATGGCTGTTATCAAAGAGAAATTAGCCGACCTCCGGCCCGACGGGTCTGTTTGGCTCGATCAATTCTATTTCGACTACGCCACCGGCCTGAAAATGGTGAACGAAGAAAAATGGGCCAAACTGTTCGGCTTTCCAAAGCGACAGCCCGAAGACGAACTGCTTCCTCAGCATTGCAATCTGGGATTGGCCATTCAGTATTTGACCGAAGAGGTTGTCATGAATATGGCCCGCGAAGCTAAACGCCTGACCAATGCCGACGCGCTGGTACTGGCGGGTGGTGTGGCGCTTAATTGCGTCTCGAACGGCAAGCTACAGGCAGCCGGTATTTTCAAAAATATATTTATACAGCCAGCCGCTGGTGATGCGGGAGGAGCGTTGGGCGCGGCTCTGGCGGCTTACCATATCTATTTTGGCAAGGAGCGCGAAGTAACAACCGAGCGCGATGCGATGCGGGGTTCATTTCTGGGGCCGACATTCTCAGACCTGGATGTTGAGCTAATGGCCAAAAAATACAAAGCTGTCGCCACGCATTATACCGATTTTAGTGAGCTAAGCCGCGATGCTGCCAAACTGCTGGCCGACGGTAATGTACTTGGTTGGGTACAGGGGCAGATGGAATTTGGGCCACGAGCCCTAGGTGGACGCAGTATTCTGGGCGACCCCCGGAATGCTGAAATGCAGAAAAAGCTGAACCTGAAAATTAAATACCGGGAATCGTTCCGGCCTTTTGCACCATCCGTTTTGGCCGAAGATTGTGCCGAATATTTCGATTATGATGGTATTTCGCCTTACATGCTGCTGGTTCATCCAGTAGCAGAAAAACGTCGGACACCGGTCCCTGCCGACTATGCCAGCTTCCCGTTGCGTGAGAAACTTTACTACCAACGGTCTGACTTGCCTTCTATTACACACATCGACTACTCGGCTCGTATTCAGACTGTTCACAAAGATACCAATCCCCGCTACTATCAGTTAATTGATTCATTTAAGCAACTAACGGGCTACGGCGTACTTGTCAATACCAGTTTTAACGTGCGTGGCGAACCCATTGTTTGCACCCCCGATGATGCCTACCGTTGTTTTATGCGTACGGAAATGGATTATTTAGCCGTTGGCAACTATCTGTTCGACAAGCGCAAACAACCAGAATGGCAGGGTAGTGATAACTGGAAGGAAGAATTTGTTTTAGATTAACGATCAATCTGTTTTAGTGCGGTCATAACGCGTTTCCATTCTCATATGACATAGAACATAAGTGAGTATATTAAACCAGTAGTGAAGTTTTTAAATTAATAACGGGCCAACTCCGGACGTAGGTAAACTCTTAGTTGATATTGCTCCGAATGATCGGGTGCAGACCAGAACGACGGTTACGTCAGGGCAGTTGTGAGTCAACGGTAGACGAGGCTTTTTTGACTTTTACCGTCGAATCCAGTCGTTAGGCAAATAGTATCTATTCACAAGTA
Source organism: Spirosoma sp. (assembly GCA_025351545.1). Taxonomy (GTDB): domain Bacteria; phylum Bacteroidota; class Bacteroidia; order Cytophagales; family Spirosomataceae; genus Spirosoma. Next base: position 448 of record JANXVQ010000173.1, on the reverse strand, counting down.
ACTAAAAAATAACTCATGGAATTCTTACAGGACATTTTCCAATTTCTGAAACAGCGCAAAAAGTGGTGGCTGGCCCCAATGATTATTTTATTATTACTCATTGGCGTTCTGATTGTTATTGGCGGTGGCTCGGCGGTAGCTCCGTTTATCTATACATTGTTTTAACGCATGGATGTTACCGAAAAAGTAAAAGCCCAGTTGGTTATCGTAACTGGGCTGATCGTATTGCATTTTGTATTTAAATCGCCCTGGTGTCTTTATGCGGCTGCGGCTGTGGGTCTGTTGAGTATTGCTATTCCGGTGGCGGGCGACCTCATCGTGAAAGCCTGGTTCAAATTGGCCGAAGTGTTGGGTAATATCAACGGTAAAATCATACTGTCGATATTATTCTACGTGTTTTTGTTCCCTATCGCACTGCTATATCGTATGTCAACAAAGAATCCGTTGG
>JANXVQ010000159.1 GCA_025351545.1 Spirosoma sp. | reverse complement strand
CATAATAGATCGTATGATGTGAAACTGGGACCGCCCGTGCGATACGAGGTATTGTTGATGTATACTACAGGAGCAAAATTAGGCATCATACAGTATACATCATACATTTTATATTAAATCAGTATCCTCCACGGAATTTGTACGTACTGGCTACTTTGTCAATGGCTACAATATAGGCAGCTAAGCGCAAGGGGACTTGATAGCGTTGTGAGGTTTCGAATACACGGTCGAAGGCGTCTTTCATCACCCGGTCGGCCCGGCGATTAATACGATCGAGCGTCCATTTATAGCCGATACGGTTTTGTACCCACTCAAAATAGGAGACTGTAACCCCACCGGCATTAGCCAGAATATCGGGCACGACTAAAATCCCCTTACTGTTAATAATCTCGTCGGCATTGGCTGATGTGGGGCCGTTGGCGCCCTCCACAATCATTTTAGCCTGAATTGAGGCTGCGTTGTCTTCCGTAATAACGTCTTCTTTTGCGGCTGGCACCAGCACATCGACAGCCAGAGAGAGTAGTTCTTCGTTCGAGATTTTCTCGGCTCCGCTAAACCCTTCCAATGTGCCTCGATTTGAGTTTCGGTAGCTTACAGCCGCAGTAATATCGATGCCGCTTTTGTTATAGTAACCACCCGAAATATCGCTGACAGCCACCACCGTAACACCCCGTTCGTGGAGTAATTCGGCTGCAAATGAACCAACGTTACCAAATCCCTGAATAGCCGCCGTAGCGCGATATGGGTTCATCCGCAGTTTATCCATAGCCGCCAGAGCCGCTACTGTAACACCCCGACCGGTTGCTTCGGTACGCCCCAGGGAGCCACCCAATACAAGCGGCTTACCTGTCACTACATTATTGACAGTCATGCCCTTAGCTTTCGAGTACTCGTCTACAATCCAGGCCATTTCGCGCGGGCCAGTGCCCATATCGGGAGCCGGAATATCGCGGTCGGGCCCAATTACATCGAGCATAGCAACGGTATACTGCCGAATGAGCCGTTCGATTTCACCTGCCGACATTTCGCGTGGATTACAGGCAATGCCACCTTTGGCCCCCCCGTAGGGAATATCAACTACGGCGCATTTCCAGGTCATCCAGGCTGCCAACGCACGAACTTCGTCGAGATTTACGGCCGGGTCCAGCCGAATTCCACCTTTAGACGGTCCTAGGATGTTAGAGTGAATAACGCGGTATCCTTCAAAAACTTTAATGGCCCCACTGTCCATTGTAACGGGTAGCCCAACAATTACCTGCCGGGCTGGCACTTTCAATATGTCATACATTTCGTCTGATATACCTACCAATTTAGCAGCGGCATCGAAACGAGACATCATTGACTTAAGCGGATTTTCTTTGTCTTTTATTGGAGCTGGTTCAATATATCCCATGGCTTTACTTTAACTTCTTTCTTAAACCAAATTTGTATGTGAAGTGTCCCGCAAACTTAATAAATCAATTACTATGTTGCGAAAGGTCTATTTTTTCTAAGATTAATATAATGTTACTAAACCGTATAATCATTCGCAATTTGTTCTTTTTTGAAAGATTTTTTTATCTATTATGCACGATATACCGAAGATTAATTTGTAAAACAGAAAAACCTCAGTTTGAGTAATTTTTTAAAAAAATGGACAATTGATAAGATGTTCATTGAAATAATGGAGACAAAGCGTTATTTTTGTACCAAAATAAGGTACACACCATCTAACGTAGTACTTGATATGATTCAGGAAGAAAGAAAACGTTATTCGGAAGACGATTTGAAGGAATTCGAGGAGCTACTTGGTCAGAAACTCGACGCTACTCGTAGCGAGTTGAACTACATTAAAGAAACGCTTAGCAAACGCAATGATAGTGGTACCGACAACACATCGGGCAACTCAAAGTTGCTTGAAGATGGTGCCGACACCAGCGAACGCGAAAATTTAAGTCAGTTGGCAGCTCGATTACAGAAATTTATTCAGCAACTGGATGGAGCTATGGTCCGCATTAAAAAC
>JANXVQ010000149.1 GCA_025351545.1 Spirosoma sp. | reverse complement strand
CCAGCGGCCTACCAAAAAAGACTACAACTACTATGTTCACCTGCTGGAAATATCCATTGAGTGCAGCTACGATGAGGCCTTAATGTACGAAAAACTACCCTTCATTGTACAGGATCCGCTTTTTAATGCCATGCTCGTTGCATCAAACGATAGTCTTGCCCGTTTGGCCGACGAACTGAATATGCCGCAGGTGGCGACCCAGGCCCGTGCCTGGAATGAGAAAACCATTACCAGCCTGAACGAGAAATTGTGGGATGAAAACCAGGGCGTTTATGTATATTACGATCTGAAAAATAACATCATCATTCCAGTTCCGGGTGCACCGGGTATGACACCCCTATTTGCAGGGATTCCATCGGCAATGCAGGCCCAACGCATGAAGGCTATGATAGAGAGTCCCTCGTATTCAGGAGAAAATAATACAGTCTTTCTCTGCCCAAGTTTGACAGTTGATCATCCTGAATTTGATGACCGTCGTTATTGGCGGGGCCCAGTCTGGATAAATATCAACTGGCTGATTTACAAAGGCTGTCTGAGGTACGGTTTTACCGAATTAGCCGAGCGAATCCGGCAGGACTGCCTGCAACTGGTGTCTCGCTATGGTGCTTGCGAATATTTTAACCCACTAAAAGCCGCCGTCGATAATCCTGCCTCCAAAGGCTTTGGTGGTGTGCGTTTCTCGTGGACAGTAGCCCTATTACTCGACATGATGGCCTCAGGCCCCCAAGCAGATAATTCAGACACCCTTCCCCCGCCTGCCCAATGAATTTCTTAGACTACGGCATCATTGCCCTTTATATCAGTGGTATGTTGCTGATGGGTTATTTCATGCGCGAGCAGAAATCGGGGAAAAGTTATTTCGTTGGCGACAAAAACTTTGGCTGGTTTACGCTTTTGCTCTCCACAATGGCCACGCAATTGTCGGCCATCAGCTGGATATCGGTACCGGCTTTTGTGGGGCTAAAAGTAGCGGGGGGGATGCAATGGTTAACCTACGAACTGGCGGTTCCCCTGGCGATGATTTTTGTATCGACCGTTCTTATTCCGACGCTTTACCGGGCTAATATTGTGAGTGCCTACAGTTATCTTGAAAAACGATTCGGCACGTCAACACGCCTGTTAATCAGCACGGTTTTTCTGATTAGCCGTAGTTTTGGCACAGGCGTTTCGGTTTATGTTGTGGCCCTGCTGCTCGAAAGCGTTTTCCAGATTCAGTTTTGGCAAACGATCTGTATCATTTGTGTGGTCACGCTGGTTTACTCCCTGAAAGGTGGGTTGAAAGTTGTGGTTTATACCGATGTTATCCAGATGTTTATCAAGTTTTTTGGCATTCTGGTTTGTTTAGGGTTCGCCCTCTACAACATTGGTGGCTGGGATAACTTCATGCAGCATGTTGATGTAAGTCGAACCCATGTGATCAATTTCAAATCAATGGGTGTCTCCGGAGATTCATTTGGCTTTATTCCGATGGTTTGCGGTGGCTTTGTACTGTATGCCTCCTACTACGGTTGCGACCAGACGCAGGTACAGCGGGCTTTAGCGGCCCAGAGCCTAATAGAAGTCCGAAAAATGTATTTGCTAAACGGTATTGTCCGGTTTTTTGTAACGATGACCTACTGCCTAACGGGTTTGGTTATTGGTACGTTTGTTATGATGACGCCCGAACTAAAAGCGGCTATCCCAGCCGGACAACCCGACAAAATGATGCCCATTTTCATCCTGAACTACTTGCCCAACGGCATTATCGGACTGGTGATGGTAGCCATTTTCGCGGCAGCAATGTCGAGCCTGAGTACAACGATTAACGCGTTGTCGGCTGTTACGATGGAAGACTTTGTGACCCGCGTCCGTACGCTTACCGAGAAACAATACTTAGCTTATTCGCAATGGGCGGCTGTATTTTGGGGGTTGGTTTGTATTTTCTTCGCTTTTTTTGCGGGCAACATCGCCGATACAGTGATTGAAGCCATCAATAAAATCGGCTCAGTATTTTACGGCCCCATTCTGGCGACGTTCGCCTTAGCGGCTCTGACTACTCGCATCCGCACACAAGCGGTTAACCTGGGGCTTATTGTTGCCGTGTTGGTGAACCTCTACCTGTGGAAATTCCAGCCACAGGTATTCTGGTTTTGGTGGAACGTAATTGGGGCAACCCTCACGGTAACAATTGCTTATCTAACGAGCCCGCTCTTCACCAACCGCCGTGCCGATGTAGTTGTGGCTACCAGCGGCCCCGTTCAGATCTGGACCCGCGATACGTATTTCCTGATTGGCTTTTTCGTGTTCATCGTGGTGTTTTGTATGAGTATTCAATATTGGTTTTAAGAACCCCTTTCTGACAGTTTTTCGCCTTAGTAACTCTTTAAAACCCTTGGTTTGGGTGAGAGCTACTAAGACGAAAATGTTCAGCCTCAAGCATTGGCGAGCGCCATCATCTAGACTGGCTGGGCCGGGCATAATGGAGGACGCACTGGTTAGTCACAGCGCAATCAACTCATCAAGAGCCGGTTGAAGAAAACCACATAGAGCCACTACATGTGCAATTAACTCTCCCGTCCCAAAGGTATTGGTCTGAATCGTACTCCGATGGTTGAAGCAGGCGTAAGCCTGATGCCTGAGCCATCTCAATAAAGGCCGTTTTGCCATCACCCGAAATCCCATAGCCTGCTTCGACTAGGCGGCCAAGTGGGTCTTGCACTATAACGGTGTGCCAGGTCCCTGCCGTAAACTATGTGAGCACTTCAGCTGTGCCTTCGCTCCCATCGGCCATGGGAACGGTGACTATCTCAGCCGTTGGATGCGCTAATCGAATACCGTCGGTCATAGCGGCACATACTGCCGAAGCCGTTAGAGAACCTTTAAATTTGTCGGTGCCAGTAGAATCTTTATGTTTATTTTTAAATACGTCTCAATAGCTGCTTTCCACAATCGGTTACGTTAACAGTTACGCGATAATCAACTGACAATCACAAATATAATTCTAAAGAAAATGTTTTTTTGGATAACTTTTGAGGTTTAATTTTGCAGCAATCCTACTATTATTTCTCTGACAAATCAAATTTAATGGAGGAGATTTTATTTAGGTTGTTATACCTACCGTAACCGTACTTTCAATTAACAAGTATCTTTCTTTTTCAAATCCGGATACCCACTTTACCAAATTTTCATGCAACAACTGATTGCCACCGCTCCACGCACCTTAGCCTGGATCGACTACGAGGAGCGAGCCATTGGGCCCGACGAAGTGTTGATTCGGGTAACGCATGCTTCGCCGAAGCACGGCTCCGAAATTGCCGATTTTCGGGGAAATAGTCCACTGATCGACGAAAAATACGACCCTGATTGGCACATACTAACCCCACGTGATGCCGACGAACAACCCGGAGTCTTATTTGGTCAATG
>JANXVQ010000135.1 GCA_025351545.1 Spirosoma sp. | reverse complement strand
AGGGTGGCCGTAGTGGTGTCGTTGGTAAGGCGGAGTTCTCCGCACGTGTGTGTTCGAAGCATTGATTAACAGGCGAAAGAGTGAAAGAGCGAAAGCCGGGAGCAGTTTTAGGCCGCCCTTTCACTGAAATGCCAGTTCGGTCTTTCGCTCTTTGAATTCTGCCGCAAAGGTAGGAACAAACCTATAAGGTTTCTAAAGCCTTACAGGTTTCGAGGAATGTTTCGAGACTATTTTCGGTAATCCAATGCCGGTTTTCTATCGCCAAGCAGGGCTTCGTATTTGAAATCGGCTCCCCGTTTCTTGACCCATTCGGCGCGGGCTTTCTCAATGAGAGTTGGCGTTTTGTAAAGGTCCAGAGCCGTCATGGCCAGCGTTTTGGCGGCTACAATCATGCCTTTCTGTCCAATACTCATGCCACTGGCCGCTGTCGACTGCCAGCTATGCGCCGACGAACCGGGCACCCACGTAGCGGTCGATAAGCCAACTGTTGGCACTGTCCAACTCACGTCGCCCACGTCGGTAGAGCCGCCACTGGTTGCACTTTCCGATGCATCGCGGAAATCTTTTACCAGTGCTGCGTTTGTAACGGGCACTTTCTGATCGCCAAATGTCTCACTGATTTTCTCGGCGAAAGCTGTTTCTTCGGGCGTGTAGTGTACACCGCCAACCGTTTGCAGATTCTGATGCATTACTTCGGCCAGAGTTACATTAGGCAACAAATCATACACTCCTCCCAATACTTCCCATGTTACCTGAGTACCAGTGCCTTTGGCAGCTCCTTCAGCCGCATTTTCAATACGTTTCCAAACACTTTGCACCACCGCACGATCTTTATTGCGGGCGTAATAATACACTTCTGCATTGGCCGGGACCACGTTGGGCGCATCGCCACCTTTGGTGATGACATAGTGAATACGCGTGTCGGACGGGATGTGTTCACGCATCATGTTGACCATGTAATCCATCGCTTCAACACCGTCCAGCGCCGACCGACCGCGCTCGGGCGAGGCTGCTGCGTGAGCGGCAATTCCTTTAAATCGAAACTTAGCATTTTTGTTGGCCAGCGACGTACCAGCATCGGCGGCATTCTGTGCGCCGGGATGCCAGTGCAGCACAACATCTACATCGTTGAACAACCCCTCGCGCACCATATACACTTTAGCCGAACCGCCTTCTTCGGCTGGGCAGCCATATATTTTGATCGTTCCGGAATGACCCGATCTTTTGAGCCAGTCTTTCACCTCGACCGCAGCTGCCATCGACGCTGTTCCGAAGAGATTATGGCCGCAGCCGTGTCCACCTTTCTGTCCCGCAATGGGTGTAAATTCGGGTTTGGCTTCGGTAGCCAGGCCCGGTAATGCGTCGTATTCACCCAAAATGCCGATGACAGGTTTCCCTGATCCGTAGGTAGCAACAAAGGCTGTTGGAATACCAGCTATGCCCGTTTTTACGTCAAACCCTTCTTTAACCAGTTGTTCTTCAAGTAGTTTAGAGCTTTTGTCTTCCATATAGCCAAGCTCGGCAAAGTCCCAGATTTGTTTCGAGATACCGGCGTATTCGGGCGAACGCTTATCCAGATCGGCAATGATGGCTAGTTTGTCTTTGTCAGCTCCGGTTGAGGGAGTTACTTTTTTTGCCTTGGGCTGAGCAAAAACGAGTATCGGCAGCAATAGAGCGGCTGAGAGGAATTGTGCTTTCATTAGGTGTATTCAGATGATTGGGATTGAGAATCGATAAAAATAAGAGAAAAACACAAGTCCGTCATCCTGTCGGGGCAATGTTATATTTACCCAATTAATAATACTTTTAAATCAGTGGGGCTTTCCTCCGGAATCGTTTTCTTAGAGCCTGTCTATAAGCGCCTGAGCAGGCTGACATTTGCCACGTGGTCAATAAACAGATATGTCTGAATCCTGAACTCCTGAATCATTTTACACAGATGGTAAAAGCGAGAAATTTGCCGGAGCGGAATATGTGCCGGAAAGACTCCTGTAAGTTCACAGCCGGGAATATACGCATTGGCCGGGTCCGGACCGAAAGCGCATTGAAAAGTCTGTCTTAGCCCATTATTTTTCCTCTTAAAAGATACTGGTATGCTTAATGGGGGCTTTGTTCT
>JANXVQ010000082.1 GCA_025351545.1 Spirosoma sp. | reverse complement strand
CCATTTGGCTTCGAGTTGACGGTACGTAACCCCGCCTGTAAGGTACTCCAGGACAATTTTTTCGCGTGTTGTTGGCTGTTTCTTGTCGCCCATAAGTTCACAAAATTAGTGTAAGCCTATTTCAGGACGAGACACGACCCCACGCGGAGCGGACAACAACGCACAGCAACCGCTTAAAGTAATCTCAATTTGTCTGGTTTTGGGTAAGCTGTTGGTATTGAGTTTATTTTAAATGGGACTTCTTGTAAAGCCGTATCTGACAACTTCATTTCCATCAGCTCATTGTCAATGCAAAAAGCAATTGTCAATTTCAAATACCTGCGAATAACCATCAGTGGTAAAAACTCCCCACGAAAAGCCATCCAATCCATTAAGTCTTTTTTGCCTTTGGAACTATTACAAGATTTACACGCAAAGATTAAATTGTCGCCTTCATCTTTACCTCCCAATTTCTGAGCAAGAATATGGTCAAGCGCAAGTTTGTCTGTCGAATTGCAATAATTGCATTTTGTTCCAATTGACAGTTTAATCTTTTCGTCGTCAAAGAGCGTCCTGATGTTCATTGAACATGTCGAAAGACCTTTGTAAAGTTTAGCCCTTATCATGTAATTGAACATCTTGTAGGTTGCCTGTTCTTTTTCAACAGCAGTATGAGCCATTGCTAAATTTGCGTAAGCCCAGAAAAGATGTTCTTTTACTGTTTCTCTTGTTGTTTTTGCCATCTGATATTTGCTGCTATCTGGTGTTCGCTGAATAAAACTAACGCCGAATATCGGGGTATTCACCCTGTCGCCGAGACGCTGCCCCGCAAACCTAAACTTGACCTGCCGGGGCGTTTGGCTTGTCAGCCGGAACCCGCCGAACGAGCCAAAAAACCTGACCTCTGCGGCCTGCTTCCTGTCGCGCGAAACCCGCCAAACGCGCATCATTTATGGACTATCACCCAACGCCCGAAAGGGTTGATGGTGAATGAGCTATTCTCCTGAACGCGAGACGTTTGTAACCTTTACACCCTTTCTTAGTTGGGCTGTAAGCCATCTTTAGGGACGTGCTTCCTGTCAACGGAAAGCTACCCCACGCGGAGCGAATCACCAACGAAATAAAGCCGGTTTATTGATGGTCTCTTTGGCTTTCTTCTTGAGGAGAAAGTTCACAACAACAAATAAGACTTCTAATACGATTTGCATGGTGTTCTCAGTTTATGGTAAAAAGTTAAATAGCTTGCCTAACTCAGGTGTTCATCTTGTCACAGGCGACTTGAAAATGGAAGCCCAAACATGCTCAGCCGGGACCTTCGCATTGTCGCACACAACCCGACAAACGAGCGAAAAACCTAACCTCTGGGACGTGCCGCTTGTCGACCGAGACCCCAGAAATGGAAGCCCTAAACTTGCCTACGCGGGGCGTTCAACCTGTCACACGGACCCCGGAAAGTGGAAGCCACACATGAACGGGCCACCCAACATATTATTGTACGCAAAGTCGCGAAACTATAGTTTGCAGGTTGTCAACTACTTCTAGTTCCGCGAACCAGTTAACGTTACACTTCTGTTGGGGCAAATATATAGATTAAATAAGTATCAATAATCCTAATTTTTGTCACAAGTAAATACAAAACGGTTTGTGTCGCTTTCGATGCACACGTACCTGAAGTGTTGATGCCGTATAAAATCAGAGGTGGTTACCATACCGAATCCCATTGCACCGGAAGGCCGATGAAATCGTGATTGTACGAACGCTACTCAATAGACTATAAATAAGAAATCCCTCCTGCAAAGCAAGAGGGATTGATCACCAATCTAATCTAATTTATCATGAATCCTGATCGCCGACCTGATGGCGTTTATATTTCAGGATTTTGCTTCTATGGCCGAGCTCGCCCGCCAGTCTGACTACCGCCACTCGCTGGAGCTGTTGTTGTGGCCGGTTGCTGCTGTTGATTGTCGCCACCGCCCTCGCCTTTCTGGTCGTCATTTTCAACAGACTTCCGGCGTTTTTGTGGTGCGTCGAAACTCATTTTGCCGAGTTTGTAGGTAAACGTCAAGCGAACACCGGCGTTATAAAAACTCGTTTGTGTCGTTTGGTTCAGGATGGGCGAAGCCAGTTCTGCGTGCTGGGTGAACGGATGGTTAAAGATGTTTTCAGCCGCTAGTCCTAAGCTTGATTTCTTGTTGTTGAACTCTTTCCGTACCCCAAGGCTGTAGAAATACATAGCACTCTGATAGCCCTGTAATTGTACCTGTTTGCCACGCCCGCCACCGAAGAGCTGAAAACCCCAGCCGTTCGCCAGCGACATACTGCTCATGATCCGTCCGCCAATAACCAGGCCAGAATTTGAGGCCGAATAAATTAGATTGGCGTTGTTATTCGTCAGGCTAACATGATATAGGTCGAGGCCTCCGCCAAGTTGTAGTTTGCCAAACAGAGTTCCATTACCAAACAGGTTAAGCCCGTAAGCGTCTTGATGACCAACGTTCTGATAATTGGTCTGAATAACCTGCTGAAAAACCTGATTGATCGGATCGCCCACCGACTGCCTTGTTACATCGCGAACAGCTGTAATTTCGCCATTTGTCCGCCGACCAAATAGGGATGCGTTCAGGTATAATCCTTTAATATTTGCGCTGGTACTAAATTCAATGTTGTCGGTAAATTCTGGCGACAGCAGTGGATTTCCCCGTGTAATATTAGTTGGGTTAGATGAGTTAACGTTCGGGTTCAGGAACTGAATACCGGGCCGCTGAATACGGCGATTGTAAGCCAGTTTAATAATCTTGCCGCCCTTGAGACTTTTTGAAATATTGATGCTTGGCACAAGCGTACCATAGTCAGGAATGTTTGTAATTGTTCCTGCCGATTCATTGCTGAACCGGGCATCAATAAACGTGTACTCGTACCGCGCTCCGGCTTTTACGGTGTACTTATTCTTGGTTGTCAGCGTGTATGACAAATAGGAAGCGGCTATATTCTGGTTATAGAACAGTGTGTTAGCTGGCCGACTATTATCCACTATGAAATCGCCCGTGTTTCCATTGGCAAGGTAGTACTGATAGTCGCTGTTCACTTTCCGAAAAATACCTTTTACACCAAACTCTACTATCTGATTTGTTTTGATTGGTGTCTGATAGTCGATCTGAAGCGTAGATTCCTGATTATAGCTCAGGTTGTCGTTTCTAATCCGGGATGTAATAGTCTGGAAATCAGTTCCGCCCAGAATGTCGGACACGAAGTTATTCGTGCGGTTATTCCGGCTGAACAAGGCTAGTATGCTAAATTCCTGCTGAGGTTTGTAGGTTTTCGTATAGGTCACGTTTGCATCCACTGTTCCCGACAGGTCGGTGGTTTTTACGTTACGGTCGCTTATCGTTGGAAAATAGCTGGCGGGCGAGGTCGTCTGTGTCAGAAGGTTATTCTGCCTGGCAATACCATTACGCGCACCATAGCGAATGCTGGCCGTGATAGATGTCCGTTTGTCGATATCATAATCCCATCCCAACTGGTAGTTGCCAAACAAACGCTGACTTAGTGTAGTAGCGGTTTGAGTGGTCCGGGTATAGGCAGAGTAAGTATTCGTTGCCTCATCATAGGATCGGGTCGACTGGTCGTTGGCAAAAGCTCCTTTCACATTGTATTCGGCACGTCCGAATCCACTGAGCGAAAACCCCATTTTGCCAGTCCGGTAATTGCCGTTCAGACCCAGGTTACTGCCCCGGTTTCCTGCCCCCCCGTTAATAT
>JANXVQ010000063.1 GCA_025351545.1 Spirosoma sp. | reverse complement strand
TCTGCCAGAAAAGGTCAGCCGTTTTCCCATCGTTTGTTGTGGTGATACCTGTCTGTCCTTTCTGTTCCTGACCGGAAACCGAGAAGATCGCTTGTATATCTGCCCGGAGGAAAAGTGTTTCCGTACTCGTACTATTCCCCGATGAGGCACTGTCAGACGTATTTGTCGAGGCAGTACTGGCGAGGTTGTCGAATGGACTGATTAAAAAACCAGCGGGTAGTTCGTCTAAATCGGCTGATACATGAGGAATTACTTCATCGAACGAGATAATCAAGTGTTTGTCCCGCTGGTTGGGGAGTCGCCAGAGGGCGACCGGAAAACCAAGTGTCTGAGCCGTTTCCCAAAGGTCAACAGTACTGGGTCGACGTTCGGTAGATTGAGTAATCGAAAGAATCGTACTAACAGAATCGGATTGCATAGTCAGTAGCCAACCGGGTTAGGTCAGCTACAAGGATAACAGATTTTATAGAGCTTTTGTGCTATATACAGTGAAACAGTCAACGAATCCACGGCTAAGTTATAGTTTTGGCGATAGAATAATCGAACCGTTAAAACAGTAAGTCTTCCGAATGAGCGAGGATTTTCTGTTTTTACACGCATTCAACTTCCTGGTAATGAATTTCCCTGTACGCTCCTCTAAATACCTCTTCCGAATTCTCCCTTTCGCGGCCTTCTTGACAATCAATTTTTGTGCAGCACAGGCGCTGACATTCCGAATCGTTGACAAGCCAATTGTTTTTGATGAAGAGCGGAAACAACTGTCGCTTGACTATCTGGCCCGCCGACACGGGATTCAGCAACCGGAGCCGTACATAAAACCAAAAATGATTGTGCTGCACTGGACGGCCATTCCAACGCTCGAAGCCACGTTTGATGCGTTCAATCCCAGTGTATTGCCGGGGCGTCCTGACCTTCAGGCTACCAGCCGGTTAAACACGGCTGTTCCGTTTCTGGTCGATCGGGACGGCACCATTTTTCGACTTCTCCCCGACACCACGTTTGCCCGACATTGCATTGGATTGAATTATTGCGCCATTGGTATTGAAAACGTAGGAAACGATGACTTGACCGAAGCACAATTAGAAGCTAATGTCCAACTGGTGCGCTATTTAGCCCATAAGTACAACATCGAATACCTGATTGGTCATTACGAATACAAGGATTTTATCGGCACACCACTTTGGAAAGAAACCGACCCGAACTACCTGACTGGCAAAACCGATCCGGGTAAATCGTTTATGTTAAACGTGCGAAAACGGGTCAAAGATCTGAATCTGAAAGGAAGTCCCTTGCAGGCGGAGTGAATGGATTATAGAGGTAGAATAGTTACTTCCAGACTATTCAGACCCATTTGGCCTGGCACTATCTAGTTGGGTACAGGTAAGCTCATTGGCAAATTGCCCGTGCTATACTGCTTCCAGACAGCTTGCAAATAATCAACATGGTGTTTTAGCAACTGGATGTGTTCGGTCTGCTGTTGAATCATTTCCTCTTTTTCAGCCAGTAACATCTTGATCCAATCAGCCGCTTCCATTTCCCCATTCTCGTCCTGGACCAGGTGATAACTCAGCAAGACTTCAGGTGTTACATTCAGCGCAATGGCCAGCTGAGATAATCGTTTCGCGCAGGCACGGTCACTTTTCTCTATTCGCGAATAGTTTGGCTGACACATAGATAACCTTTCGGCCATATACTCCTGCGAGATGTAATTATCTTCCCGATACTGCTTGATATTGATGGATAGTGACATTAGCTTGGAAGTTTACCAGCGGGTGACATATGTAAGGGATATGGTGACAAATAAACGATAAATTTTGTAAAAGTATATATTTATTGATTTAGAGTGATAATGGATGATTATTTGAGATAATTAATTGAAAACCAATGAATTATAGGGAGGGTAATGTGTCTGGTTTAATGATATAGCTTATTTAAAGATACAATATTGCCTGAAATTGCATAGAAAATGCATAACAATAAGCCAATTCATGCTGCACCTTTGAGCCATCAACCGCTTTCGGCATGGCCTTATTCGACACTTTATCTAACACGACAGTCAAAAATGCCACGGCAACGCTTCATGCTTTGCTGAAAGCGCTACGGGCTAACGTAACGCGGGTAGCCGTGTAAGAATCGGTAGAGCAGCATCCCGATTTTCCGAGCCTATTAAGCCTGAGTGACGTGCTAACCAGTTGGCAGGTTGACAATACGGGATTGCAACTGAACACCCCGGAGCAACTGCGCGAATTACCATTTCCCTTTATCGCCCACCTCCGTAAGAACAACGGCTGGTATGTGCTAGTAACGGCTCTGCAAGGAAATATTATTAGCTATATCGATGATGAGGAAGGCCGAAAAACTGAATCATTAACAGACTTTGAGCAGAAATGGTCAGGTGTAGTGTTACTGGCTGAAGCAACTGACCAATCGGGCGAAGCCGAGTATACGTTTAAACGTAAACAAGAAGTTCTACAAAATTTACGCGCCCCGTTTGTATTAGCTGGCGTGCTACTTGTTTCGTGGGTGGTCATCCTAAACATAGCGGAGGATTTCACAACGTCAGATTGGCTCCTGCTCCTGACCAAATCAATTGGTCTGGCACTAAGCATCCTGTTAGTGAATAAGCAATTGGGTGGTAAAAACGCACTAGTCGACCGCCTGTGCCAGATTAACGCCAAAACCAATTGTGACGACGTACTGAACTCGCCAGCCGCCAAACTGTGGGGCTTCTTAAGCTGGACCGATGTAGGCCTACCGAAAAGCCGCCGGGAGCATGAAGAGTTGATGCGGTTAAGGCACGACCCTAATTTGTTTCGGGCCTTGCTGATGCAGCAACCAAAAATGCCACCCGGCTCTGCCGATTTACGCCCGATTGTGCTGGGTAATTCAGAAGCCGAACATACGATTACAATGGTAACGAATCCCTATTGCAATCCGTGTGCGAAAACTCATAAGGATTTGAATGAGTTGCTTTGGTGCAACGATAATGTGAAGGCCGCTATTATTTTCGTCTGTGACGGTGTGGATGGGCAAGCCACGCAGTTTGCAATACATGTACTGGCATTGACTAAACAAGGTAAAGCAGCTGATGCGTTGGCAGACTGGTATGAGAAGCCCGAAAAAGATTTCGATAGTTGGGCTAAACGATATCCTGTCACGCCAAGCCAAATAGATTGGATGGTAGTA
>JANXVQ010000043.1 GCA_025351545.1 Spirosoma sp. | reverse complement strand
GACTACCCATTGTGAAAGCCGCGATTGAAGGTGCTGTGACACGATTGCGCCCCATTCTGATGACCTCACTGGCCTTCATTGCCGGACTTATTCCGCTTTGTATTGCGTCTGGCGCCGGCGCGGTAGGCAACCGGTCCATCGGTACGGCGGCTGCGGGCGGCATGCTCATTGGCACCGTGTTCGGGCTGGTTCTGGTGCCCGGCTTATATATTCTATTTGCAAAACTGGCCCAACGATTCGCATCGAAAAAACCACCTTCCAATCACGAATCAGCGTCACATACTCATCCTGCGAAAACCAATGATGTCCTTCTTGAACAAGAATAACTTAATATACAGTCTCGGTCTGCTCCTGTTATTCGTCAATATGAGCGGTTGCCGAATCGTGCATACACCACAAAAAACGCCGGATGTTCAACTACCTGTGTCGTTTGCGGGAAGCACGGATTCTGCGTCAATCGGTAGCTTGACCCGGCAAACCTTATTCACCGATAAAAATCTGGTGCGACTGATCGACACGGCGTTGACTCAAAATCCTGATCTTCGGATGACGCTTCAACGTATTGAGATGGCGCAGGCTACGTTTCAGATCAGTCGGGGCGCTTTGCTGCCAAGTGTAAATGCCGTGGCTGCTGCCGGTGTTGATCGGTATGGCCGATATACCCTGAACGGCGTCGGTAATTATGATACGAACCTGTCCGAAAATGTTGCCGGGAAGAGCCAAATTCCTAACCCGACGCCGGACTATTTTCTGGGCCTTCGCAGTTCGTGGGAACTGGATATCTGGGGGAAACTTCGCAACCGCAAACGGGCTGCCTACACCCGTTTGCTGGCCTCGCAGGAAGGGCGAAACCTGATGATTACAGCGATTATGGGTGAGGTGTCCCGGCTGTATTACACGCTGCTGGCGCTCGATGCGGAACTGGACATTATTCGGAAAAACGTTGTCCTGCAACAACGGGCTGTTGAGTTGGTGCTTGTGCAAAAAGCGGCCGGTCGGGTAACAGAACTGGCCGTTCAGCAGTTTACGGCCCAACTACTAAACACCCGCAGTCTGGACGGCCGGGTCCAGCAGGAGATCGTAGAAGCCGAAAATCAGTTGAATGCGGTGCTGGGTCGTTATCCGCAACCCATTTCTCGCGGGCAGTCCATCGAAGATCAAAAAATCCCGGCATCGGTACTGGCGGGAGTCCCTTCGCAACTGGTCCGTCGTCGGCCCGACATCCGGCAGGCTGAACGCGAACTGGAAGCCGCGAATGTCGATGTCGCCGTTGCGCAGGCCGAATTTTTGCCGTCGCTGACATTGACGCCCTATGTCGGACTGAATGCATTCAGGGTATTCTCGCTGTTGGACCCGGCGTCTATTGCCGCCGGAATCATTGGTGGCCTGGGCGCTCCGATTTTCAATCGACGGTTACTGAAAGGCAATTATGCGGTGTCGGTGGCACGGAGCCGGGAAGCGTACTTTGCCTATCGAAAGACGATTCTGACCGGGGTTAGTGAAGTCGTGAGCAGTCTGAAAGGGCTGGACAATTACCGGAACGTAGCGGATATTCAACGGCAGGAAGTGGCGGTACTCCGGCAGGCGGCTACTACCTCAAATGAGTTGTTTGTGAATGGCTATGCCACGTATCTGGAAGTTATTACCGCTCAGCGCAGCGTACTGGATGCCGAACTGGCCCTGGTCGAAACGAAGCGGGCGCAATTTCTGTCGCTGGTTGGTTTGTACCGGGCGCTGGGTGGCGGATGGGAGCAGGATTGATCGTATTCTCTTTTCTGGCTCTGGTTCGTGTCACGACTGGCTCATGACTATTCTCTTCATTCGTGAGCCAGTTGTGGCGGCTGAGGTCGTCGGTACGGAATCATTTACTTCAGCGCTTCCATTGCCTTTTTTACGACGGCAAATTGCCGCTTTTTCTGCAATACGGCTGGGGCGGCTACCCGCTCGCGGCAGTCGAAAATACCGCAACGTTCGCAGGTCTGGTTAACAATTCGGAATGGAATCTCGTGTAGATTGGTAATCTCGTTCGGTGCATTGAGAAACTTCATCTTACTTTTCAACGCGTCGTTTACGGCAAAGCACATGGATACGCTCATGTTTTGCTGGAACTGCGGCTGAAACGGATGCGCTACTGAAATAATCAGGTATTGATGGCCCGAATCGGCATATTCCGAGAGTTGTGCCCGGCAAAGGGCGCCGTCGAGGCCCTTGTTCTGCTGTAAAAACTGGAGTTCCTGCAAGATCGTCCAGGCAATCCAGCGTCGGCAGAAATGCTCGTCGACGATTCCGCGCGGACCTTGCTGCCGCGACAGGTGCATCTCTTTTGTCAGCTTGAAGGTCGTTTGACCGGGGGTATGATTAAAGCGGTAAAAAAACAACTGGTCAATGCCAAAATGACTTGGCAGTACATTGCTAAGCCGATAAAAGAACCGTTCGGGCGTGGCGTCAAAGTCGGCAATGAGTTGCAGGAAATCGTCATTACTCCACGTTTCCCTGGCAAACAGAGTGGTCAGTTTGGCCACCAGCGCATCGCGACGGATGAGAATCGCCCCGGCAAAATACGACGCTTTGTAGTTGTTGAGTATCTGCTCAAACGACTCCGCTTCGACCCACGAATAGGTGTAAGGCCGGTTTTTCAGGCTCATAAACTGGAAACCAACTTCCCGCGCCAGGATAAACGCCCGTTGCTCATTGGATAGTCCGGCGTTGAGATGGAGCGTTCGATGCTCGGGCCGATAAACCGACCGGAGCGATTCTAATTCGGGATTGGCAAGCGGATCGAATTGCTGGATACGAACGTCGTAGCGGGTTTTAAGCAGGTTGGCCAGCAAAGGTTCACCAACGGTCTGATCGGATGGTGAGCCCGTTGACGGCGAAAACTCAGTTAGAAATCGGTCGGCATCGGCTTCGATATCCGGGAAATAATTGTCGTGCATTTCCTGATACGACCGCAGCATCGTTTGGTACAATCGCTCCACGCTCATGTTGTAGCTCTGCGCAATATCCATAAACGTACGGATCATGGCACTGACTTTGGCGGGGGCTTCGGCCAGTAATTCCAGTATATCCGAGGGGTCGATTCCGAAGAGTTCGAGCGGGATTTCGGTCAGGAATTTCGAGCGCAGCAAGTCCGAAATAGGCTCTAGCTTCTTGCTGAGTTTTAGGGAAACGAGTGTATCGTAATCCACCTCCATCGCGTTGGCCAGGGCCGAAATCTTGTCGGCTTTTGGGTACTTACGTCCCTTCTCGATTTCGGTTACGTACGAAACAGACAGACTTGCTCTTTGGGCCAATTCGCTGACAGATAGTTTTTTGTCCAGTCTAAGCTGGCGCAGTTTCAAGCCAAACAGCAGGCGGATATGATCAGCGGGAAGGTTCAATGAATGGGGGCTTAGTTAGTGAGAGACATCAACCAAAAGCGGACTGAGTTTCCAGAACCGGGTAGGGTCGTAGTGTAGTTGCCCGTGTTCGACAACCAACGGGCTATCGACGTTATTATCATACAATTGTCCCGTGCCCAACCCTTGCGGAAGCAGGTGTTTAAACCGGGCCGTATATTGAGCGATGGCATTGAGACCAATGTTTGATTCCAGCGCCGAGGTAAGCCACCAGCCGATATTGAGTCGCCCGGCCAGTTCAATCCACTCGTCGCAATGGCGCAATCCACCCAACAAGGTAGGTTTGAGAATAATAAACTGCGGCTGAATTTTTTTCAGCAGCCGAAATTTATGTACGTATTCCATCTGGCCAATCAGTTCCTCATCCAGCGCAATGGGTAGGGGAGAATGGCGGCAGAGGTCGGCCATCAAATCGGGCTGTCCGGCGCGAATCGGTTGCTCAATGGAGTGTAAATTAAAGGCTGCCAGCCGTTCGAGTTTGACCATCGCTTCATCGGGCCGGAAGGCACCATTGGCATCGACCCGTAAGCCAATCTGTTCGGCGGTGTACTTCTCCCGAATCATGGCCAGTAAATCGCATTCCTGCTCGAAATCTGCCGCTCCGATTTTCAGCTTCAGCGTGGTGTAACCGGCCTGAAGTTTCTCCTCAATCTGCTGGCGCATGAAGGCTGGACTGCCCATCCAGATCAAACCATTGATGGGTAGCGAGCGCTGATTACTGGTGAAATCGGACGGGAGAATAAGTCGCTGTCCGCCCGCCAGAAAATCGAGCATGGCCGTTTCAAAACCAAATAGAATACTCGGAAACTCCGGGCTGATGAGCTGGTTGAGCACAATAGGAACATTCCAGCTAAACAATTGAAGGTCAAGTTCTGTAAACTCCTCGCAGTAGTGGCACAGCCGATCGTCAAAATCGGGTCGGTCGTCGTAACTCAACCCTTTTAGCGGTCCACATTCACCATAACCGATACATGTCGGATCTTCATCGTCGAAGAGCCGGATAACGTAAGACGTCTTTTCCGTCAGGGTGCCGCGTGACGTACCCGCTTCGAAGCGAAAATGCAACGTGTATTTCAGGTAGTCGGCTTTTAAACTCATTGTACCGGGCTGTGAGGACGAGGGGTTCCCAGTCCTAAAAGTACTACTTTTGACTGCTCAAGCTGGTAATATTACGAAATTATTAATGAAGCGTTCGGTTATCAAATGGTTGCTCTTACCATTTAGTGGGGTTTATGGATTCGTGACGGATGTGCGTAATTGGCTATTTAACAGCCACTTATTAAACGTATTTCGCCCTCCGGTTTATACTGTCAGCGTTGGTAATTTGACGGTAGGGGGCACTGGAAAAACACCGATGATCGAATTATTGATTGAACGGTCGCAAATTTTTGTGCCCGGCAGCGCAGGATCGACGGCCACCCTGAGCCGGGGCTACGGTCGGCATACGACCGGTTTTCGGATAGCGACCGATCTGGATTCGGCCTCAACCATTGGCGACGAACCGCTCCAGCTTTATCGGAAGTTTACGCCATACATTCGGGTGTGCGTGGGCGAACGCCGGGCCGAAGCTATCCAGTCGTTGCTGGCGCTTCACCCCGACACGCATCAAATTCTGCTCGACGATGCGTTTCAGCACCGGGCCGTTCAGCCGCACCTCAGTATTTTGCTGATGGATTATAACCGGCCCTTCTACGATGATTATCCGTTTCCGGCGGGTCGGCTGCGCGAACGGCGGAAAGGGGCCCGACGCGCTGATGCTGTGGTGGTTACGAAGTGCCCGAACGATTTATTTGCGACGGAACAACAGCGTATTGCGGCAAAAATTCGCCCGTATACCCAATCCGATACGCCGATTTTTTTTGCCGGTCTGCACTACGACCAGCCCGTTTCATTCGCAACGCGACAAGCGGTTACGGATTTACAGGCAGTCGTGTTAGTATCGGGGCTGGCCAATGCCGATCCGCTGGAGCAGTATGTCCGGCAAACATTTCGCCTGATTCATCATCACCGCTTTGCCGATCACCACGCCTATTCCCGCGCCGACCTCGACCACATTCTGGCAAACCTGCCCCCCGGAACCAGTGTAGTAACCACCGAAAAAGACTGGGTGAAACTCGACGCGTTGCTCAGTCCAGACGAACGGGCTTCGTTGCCGTTGTCTTACTTACCGGTTGCTGTCGCGTTTCTGCCTGGTTATGAACAGGAATTTGCCCGGTTTTTAACTCAATCAAGCCTTAAAAATCGTTAACAGGGTAACGTCAACGGGTGGGTGTCCGACGTTTTGACGTACTTTTGACCTGATGAAGCGGAGTTTCCTTGCCTTACTTTTAATTCTTAGCGTATCGCTCACGACCTGGGCGCAGCAGTTTCCGGGCCCTACCGGTACGCCTGGTGGTTTTGGTGGTCGGCAGAGTATGCCAACGTCAACGACGGGGAGTAGTAACGGTATTGACGATTCGACGAAAGTAATTTACGGTCCGAAGTCAACGCGTTATGTGTTGGAAGACGATATTTTCAACAATCGCCGGAAACTCTATACCCTCGATACGACTATGGACGAGGTGCATCGGTTCACCTACGTGCAGCGGAGTCAGAATCAATACCAGGATTTAGGGGCGCTCGGCACACCCATGCGGTCGGTCTTTTTGCCCGTTCCCCAGCAGTTGGGGGCACAGTCGGGCTATACCGTTTTCTCGCCCTATGCGTATCAGACAATGGACGTAAAGTATTTCGATACCAAGTCGCCTTATACCGATATGTACATTGCGCTTGGTGGCAATAATCAGAATATTCTGCGTTTCGATATGTCGCAAAATATTTCGCCCCGCTGGAACGTAGGCTTTGACGTGCAGCGATTTACTTCGCAGAAGCAGTTTGGTACGAGTGGAAACAACGATTCGTATAAATTGCTGGCCCAGAACTGGGGGTTGGTACTGCATACCAACTACCGCTCCAAAAACGACAAATACACCCTGCTGGCCCACTTCATCAACATGAACCACAGCCTGGATGAGCAGGGGGGCTTGTTGCCGGGACAGAATGCCGATGGCACACCAATTCCCTTTAATTATACCGGTGATTCGCGTTTGCGAAGCGGCAGTGCTGCGCTACACGGGCCACACGGCTGGGAAATTAGGAACAACTGGCACGTGTATCACCAGTATGTTCTCGACAAGGGCTTTCAACTGTATCACAAATTCGATTACCAGGCCCAAAAGAATTTTTACCAGGATGATACCCTGCGGCTGAATCAGACTGATGCCTTATTAACGACGGCGACGGCAGTCCGGCGATTCTATCCGGCGATTCTGGGCGATACGTCTCGCCTTGAGCAGCATAACAGTTTTCGAGTGCTTGAAAATCAGATTGGTATCAAGGGGATTTCGCAGTATAAAGGGGCTTCGTTTAATTACCGGGCCTATTTACGCGTTCGAAATTATACGCAATCAGCGTTGTACAACACCTCGCGTACCAATTTTAATGAGTATGGCGCAAACCAGATTGAAACATTTCTGGGTGGCTGGTTAGGGTATTATTTCCCCGATAGCTTATCTCGGTTGACGGCGGAGGCCGAATTTGGTCGGGGACAAAAAGGTAGTTTCCGGGTTATGAGTCAGTATGAAAGCAAGTTGCTGAATGCTGGGGTTTCGTTTATTAAAGTTGAGCCAAC
>JANXVQ010001023.1 GCA_025351545.1 Spirosoma sp. | reverse complement strand
GCACCAGCGGTATCGGTCTGGAAAAATTTGCCAACCGGATCTTTTTCACTGATCATCTTGGCCATGCTTTCCGTAATAATCACCCGGTTCAGCGAATCGGACGGATAGGCCGGGTTGAATTCTCGACCAGCCAATAGCTTGATATTGAGGGTTTTGAGGTAGTCGTAATCAATATGTACCCAATCGGTTGTTACTTCTTTCTCTTTATAGGTAAATCCCATAACCGACCTCGACGTACTTTTGTCCTGGCCAAGTCCGAGGTTTACACCGCTCCCCGTGATCGCAACAACGGTGGGGTCGTTTGCTAACATGTTGCGCATCTGTCTGAGCGCTTGTCGGCCATCCACTTTATTGCCAACGGGAATACTAATTACCTGTTCTTTCTGAAAACCCAATGGCTGGTTCCGCATGTGATCGACTTGCTGAACGGCAATAATCGTACAACAAATCAATAAACTCGATAACGTAAACTGCGTAACAATGAGTGAGTTACGTAATAGGCCAGGCCGCTTTAGTGTAATTTTTCCCTTCAATACTTCTACTGCATTGAATTTCGACATTTGCCAGGCCGGATACCCACCGGCCACTAACGTAACCAGAGCAAATATCCCCAATATAAGGGCGAGCTTATCGGGTTGTAAGATATAGTCAAGTGTAAGTTTCCCCTGAAACGCAGCATTGAAGGCGGGCAAAAGCAGATACGCGAGAACCATCCCGACAACAAAACCAACGAAGCATATCATAGCCGCTTCGCCCCATATTTGTACAAAGAGCTGATTTTTAAGCGCTCCCAGCGACTTACGCACGCCCACTTCTTTGGCGCGGGTGAAGGAGCGGGCAACGCTCAAATTGATGAAGTTTATGCAGGCAATGAGCAGGATAAAAAGAGCGATACCCGCCAGCGCATAGACAACGGCGATTGACGTACCCGATCCACCCGATATGGCCGTATTAAAATGGACATCCGACAGTTTCTGTAATCGAATGGCAAACAAGTCACCGCGCTCATCAGGTTTAGCGCCTTTCTTTTTTAGCCCCTCCAGATTTTCCTGGAAGTACTTTTGGACAAATGGTTTTAAGCGAGTTTCAAACGTTGCCTGATCAACATTAGGCGCTAATTTCA
The DNA here is from genome assembly GCA_025351545.1 of Spirosoma sp. Lineage (GTDB taxonomy): Bacteria > Bacteroidota > Bacteroidia > Cytophagales > Spirosomataceae > Spirosoma. Next base: position 2,166 of record JANXVQ010001023.1, on the reverse strand, counting down.
GATAAACATTATGCGACATAGCATCCCATTTATCCTTATCGTTCTGATAGTTTCCGAAATTTGCTATCTGAATAAAGGCGTCGTACTTGATGGATGAATTATCCGGAAAATCGCCTAATATACCCGTCACGATAAAGTCCTTTCTGTTGGCATCAAGCCCCAATTGAACCTGTTTGCCTATTGGGGCTTCGGTGCCAAATACGGCCTTCGCCATGTTCTGGCTGATGACAATGCTCCTCCGATCGTTAAGCGCCGTTGCCCGGTTCCCTTTAATCATTGGGAAGGAAAATATCTTCAGAAAGTCAGGATCAGTCAACATGACATTCTTATCGAGAGATTTTCCTTTATAGGTCACCACATCACTTCCATTCATTAGCCTCGCTATGGCTTCCACCTCCGGGTAATCTGCTTTTATGGTAGGCCCTAGTGGAAAGGGCATGCCACCTGACCGACTGGCTTTTTCTGGATCATTGGAGAAAAGATACGTCTGAAAAATGCGGTCGCCGTCCTCATGAAAGGAATCGTACGACAGTTGGAAATAAGCGGTCAGAAATAAAAAGACACTGACGAAGAACGCTACCGAAAGGCCAACAACATTGATGGCCGCATAGCCTTTGCTTTTCCAAAGGTTACGGAAGGCGATTTTTAAATAATTACGCAGCATAGATGGATTTAGTAAAAATGGGTAAAGCTGACGCGCGTTTTGCTCACCAACGTCTTCTGCCTGATCGGCAACCTGCTCGTGCAGATCGCCGATCAGGCTCTTCGAGTAAGTAGGGCGGTCGTTGTGCCCCCAATTCAGAAATCACAAAGCCTTTCTCTTCCAGACGATACAACGCAATATGAACGCCACTCAGGCTACCGGTTCGGTTGGTACGTTGCTTCAACTCGGCCGCCACCGTTACGCCGTACTTTCCAGCACGGCTACGGTAAGTAAAACCAGTTCCTCAAATTCGCCCAAGTATGCCCTGCTCATAATAGCCCGTTGCTTGCCTGTTGCATTATCTTATTATTTGATAAACAAATGCCTTGCCAAATTAGTAAAATGGCTGTTGTGGTCAATCCGGGCATATTTTTCAGGTTGGCTGATACGAAAACTGTCCAGAAACGGACAGCGTAAGTACGTTTCTGGACAGCTACATGGAAAGAGTAACCAGGGTGATAAGGAAAGGTACGCTATGCTATTTTTTCCATTCTGCTAAAAACTCATCAAACGCTATTTTTAACGCTTGTAACGCATCTGCTAATCCGCTGGTATCATTCACTTTAAGTTTTTCTTCGGCAGAGCGGGCAATATCGGCCATGCGGGCAACGCCAATTGTTCCGGCACTACCTTTCAGGGTGTGGAGATGGCTTTTTACCGTTGGTATGTCGCCGAGATCGTAGGCCGACAGAGCACCATTGACCAAATCGGCAGCTTCTGTTTCGAACTCTTCCATAATGCTGTCAACTAATTCCTGACCACCAATATCACGTAGCTGACCAACAATTTCTTCGTCGATGACAGGTATTTTGACATCTGAAATTTCTACGGTCGGCTTAAGTAATTGGGGCGTAACCGTATCCTGTTTGGCCCGGTTGGCGTCGGTAAGTTCCTTCACTTTCGCAATCAGACTTTGGGCCCGGATGGGTTTCGCTATGTAATCGTCGAGACCCTGACTAATGAATCGTTCGCGGTCTTCGCGCATCGAATAGGCTGTCATGGCCACAATAATGGGCAGCTTATTACCAAACTGTTTACGCAGGTTACGCGTGGTTTCGACACCATCCATATCTGGCATCTGAATATCCATAAAAATGACATCGAACCCAATGGCGCCCTCCTGTCCCATATCCATTTCTACCCTTTGTTCCACGGCCCTAATGGCTGCCGGACCACTGTCGGCGGTGGTTACTACACAACCTGATTTTCGCAGAATCTCGCTGGCAACTTTGCGATTCACAGCATTATCGTCTACCAGCAATACATTTGGGTGGTAAGTGCTGAAGAAGTTAGCGAGGGCAATTTCGGCTACCTCTGTTGTTTGCTGCGTGGGGCTGATGCTGGTCTCTTTTAGCTCAATTGTGAACCAGAATGTACTGCCCATGCCTACCGTCGATTCGACACCAATCTCGCCTTTCATCAGGGTCGCCAGTTCTTTCGAAATGGCCAGACCCAGCCCTGTG
>JANXVQ010001016.1 GCA_025351545.1 Spirosoma sp. | reverse complement strand
GGTAGCCCGGCCCTTGTCGGCGGTAGAATACGTCGTTGGTAATACGGTTTCGGCATCGGTAAAATCCTGAACAATGAATTTATACACATCATCTACGGAGGCCCGCGCTACTGTCAAATCATTCAACGACGTCGTTTCAACAGTGATGATTGGCACACCACCAAACAGACGAACCAGTGTGAAATAATAAAAGCCCCGCATGAACTTGGCTTCGGCAATGTAGCGGGCTTTCAAATCACTATCCATCGCAATGGCCGGTACACGGGTAAGTACGGCATTGGCCCGGTTAATAGCCGAATATACCGTCGACCAAATCGCCTGAAATGTGCCGGTTGCAGGGGTAAACGTGTATTTGTCGAGGTCGTTTTTGGGCTGGTTGGCAGTTGAGCGACCATTGCCCCATTCGGCATCGTCGGTAGCTTGATCCTGTAAAATCCACATGACCTGACCGTACATATTGGCGTTGTTCAGCGGGTCATAAACAGCACTGACGGCAGCTTTGGCATCATCAGCATTTTTATAAAAATTGGCGGGTGTAAAACTGGATTCAGGCTTCTGTTCCAGTACGTCACAGGACGTCATCACGCCGATAAGAAAGAGAAGGAATATGTTTTTTTTCATGGCGAAAGAGTTTTTTTTATGACGAATGATGAGTTATGAATGAGCTGCTAACCGGCAACACGTGTGAGTATGGCACTGTGTTTTATCATTCATCATTCTTTTAAAAACCAACGTTAAGTCCGAAAAGGATTGTTTTGGCAGCCGGATAGCTGGCATAGTCAAATCCCTGACTTCGACTATCCTGGCCAAACCGGTTTACTTCCGGATCATAGCCCGAATAGCTAGTCCAGGTCAGGTAGTTCTGCGCGGTTGCATACACCCGTATTGACTGAATTTTCAGGGTTTTGAGTACCGAGGCTGGTAAATTATATGCTAACTGAATGTTCTTCAGTCGGAGGTACGAGCCGTCTTCAATTTGCCGGGTCGATACGCGGTTAGCGGGGCGGGTCGTTGATGCGCGCGGAATATCGGTGTTGGTATTCGTTGGCGTCCAGCGGTTCAGCACGTCCCGGTCCTGATTGGTCGTAGCGTTCAGGTATTCCAGTTCGTACCGGTTGGCATTCAGGATGTTGTTCCCATAAACACCCTGAAAGAAAGCCGTCAGCTCTACACCTTTGTAGGAGAACGTATTGCTAAAACCACCGATAAATTTGGGTTGTGCCAGACCAATAATTGTCCGGTCATTATCATCAATTTTCTTATCCCCATTCAGGTCAAGGTATTTGCGGTCGCCGGGTTTCCTGGCCTGTGGATCAGTCAGAGCCGTTAGTTCATCGGTCGTTTGATACAGGCCATTCGTAACGTAGCCAAAGAACGATCCCAGCGGTTCGCCCACCCGAATAATTCCCGAATTCAGGCCCTGCCCAATATTGGCCACATTCCCGGCGAATATCTGCGGGGCACCGCCAATATCAAGCACTTTGTTTCGGTTGAGCGCAAAATTAAGGTCGGTGTTCCACTTGAAAGCCCCGTCTATATTGCGCGACGAAATACTCAGTTCAATTCCTTTATTTTCGACTTTACCGAGATTTTTGATCGCGCTTGAAAACCCGGATGTGCTTGGTAATGTTACATTTAGCAGCAAGTCTTTCGTGCGTTTCAGATACACATCGGCCGTTAATGTGATCCGGTTATTCAGGAAACCAACATCTACACCCAGGTCGGCCTGAGAGGTGGCTTCCCACGACAGATCAGGATTTGCAATCTGATTAGGCCCCAAACCGGTTGAAACTGTGTTTCCAAAAACATAATTCTGAGTGGCGAGCAACGAATAGGACGGGTAGTTGCCAATACCGTCCTGATTACCGGTAGAGCCGTATGTTACTCTCAGTTTCAGATCATTGACAACCCGATTGTTTTTCATAAATCCTTCTTCCGATACCCGCCAGGCCAGGGCCGCCGAAGGGAAATAACCATATCGTTTATTATTACCAAAACGGGAAGAGCCATCGGTTCGAAACGAAGCCGTAAACAGGTATCTATCTTTATAACCGTAATTGATTCGGGCCAGATAAGATTGCAAACCCCAGGTTCCAATGCCCGATTCGGGTATGAGCGGCACAGAACCCGATGCAAGATTGCCTGAGCCTAAATTATCATTCACAAAATTACGGGCCTGTGCTCTACTTGATTCCGTTCGGTTGGCCTGTTGCGTGTAGCCCAGCAATGCCGTTACGTTGTGAATACTATTGAACGTGCGGGTGTAGGTCAGCAGGTTTTCATTCAGCCATGTGATCGACTGGCTATTATAAATTGAAGCAGCTCCGCCCTGCGCCAGCCCACTCGATACCGATCGCGGCAGGTATGAATCCTGTTTTTGCAATATTCCATCAATGCCGAGCGATACGCGCAGATTCAGCCCGTCAATAATCTGATAATCACCAAAGACACTGCCAAAAATACGGTAAGCGGTAGTCCGGTTTTTATTGTCACGGGCCAGCGCGACTGGATTATCAGCCGTGAATGGCAAGGCAGGATCTGTCAGCAGGTAGGTTCCATCTGCATTACGAACCGGCAGTATAGACGGAAACTGCAGGGCGGCAATCGTCACTAACCCAGAGCTCCCTAAATCTCCGTCAGAACGGGCCTGGTTGGTAACCGTCCGATTGATAGTCAGACTATTACCAATTTTAATTTTATTGGTCAGCTTGCGATCTAAATTAATTCTGAACGAATACCGGTCGAAATCGGAGTTGACAATAATGCCGCCCTGCTTAAAGTAGCCGCCCGCAATGGAGTACTGCGTCCGTTCATCGCCCCCACTCATCGAGAGTTGGTAATTCCGGATGGGCGCCTGTTGGAAAATCTCATTCTGCCAGTCGGTTCCTACGCCAAATGCATCGACCTGCGCTTGCGAATAAACTGCCGGACGGCCTTCGTTCGTGTTGGCGTCATTCACAAATTGAGCATACTCCCGACTATTGAGTACCGGGTATTTCCGACGAACCGTCTGAATACCATAATAGGTATCGAAGTTAATCGTCGATTTGCCAGCCTTGCCCCGTTTGGTCGTAATAATCACCACTCCATTCGACCCTCGCGACCCGTATATGGCCGTAGAAGATGCGTCTTTCAAAACCGACATCGACTCAATATCGCTGGGGTTGAGCGTACTCAATACGTTGAAATTGCTTCCGCTACTGGCCCCGTCGTTTTTAAACGGAATCCCATCAATGACATACAGCGGCTCGTTATCACCCTGAATTGAGTTGCCACCCCGAATACGGATACTTGTTGTTCCGCCCGGTGCGCCCGAGTTCTGGGTGATCTGTACACCGGCCGCCCGCCCTTGTAATGCCTGATCGAGTGAGGTTACGGCCACTTTACGAATTTCTTCGATGGGCACCGTGGCTACCGAACCAGTCAGATCACTTTTTTTGACCTGCCCGTAGCCGACAACAACCACCTCATTTAAGGATTTATTATCCGGCACTAGCTGTATATCAATGACCGATTGATTACGCACAACCTGTTCCTGACTAACATAGCCCACAAAACTGAATACCAGCGTGACGGCTTCTGTCGGAACGCTAAGTTGGTAGCGGCCCTGAACGTCGGTAGTCGTGCCTCGGGGCGATCCTTTAACCACTACACTCACACCCGGCAACGCTTCGCCCGTTTCGTTTGTAACACGCCCGTTTATTCGCACGTCTGTCTGAGTGATTTCAGTTGGCTGAACAGTGGATAAATTAGTCAGGCCAAAGAGTGCGACAGGTCCGGTTGTTGCGGTTGCCGGCGGTTCCGGCAGGCTGATAATTGCCCGGTCACTGTTTTTGGGCGGTAGAATCAGATAGGCCCCGGAACCTAGTTTTTTAAAGCGCAGTCCATAGGGTTTTAACAATGCATTCAGATTCGTTTCGAGCCGAGCCTTTAAATTAAGTGGTTCGAGCGGGCTGAGATGCCGGGCAATAACCGATTCTTCGAACAGAATATCAACGCCATAATGCTCTTTGAGTTGCAACAACGTTTGTTTAAGTGGCTGATTAGCAACAAAAGTACTGTTGCCTCTGCCGGGTTGTGTATTATCGGCATGCTGGGTGGTTCGGGCAAAAGCCAGCGTTTGAGCCACAGTATGGCCATAACCAACACTAAGCAGCCAACTGGTAACCAACGCAAGGGGTAGCGATTTTCTCATTGAGTAATTTGGGTTTCGGTAGCAGTTGAAAAAATAAGATTCTGGTCTCGACGGCTGACCCGCAGATTGAGCAGTTCAGCAAGAGCTTCGGCTAGTTCGTCGGATGACCCGGCGCGGATGGTTCCCGTGAGCGTTCGGCGGGCCAGGGCTGAATCGGAAAGCTGTACGGTTACGCCGAAAACCGTGTGTATCTGGCTCACTACATCGCGGAGGGATGTATTATTGAAACTGAATAGCCGGTAGCGCCAGTGAGCAAACCGGGTCGTATCAACCCGATCCTGCAAGCGTAAAGAACCGTGTCCATCGAGCGTAACCCGGTCGCCGGGCTTCATTAATAAATGTTGAATTAGCTGATTGTCAGCTGTATAATGCAGATTTACTTTACCTCGTTTGAGAACGACCTCGGCGCGGGTCGCCCGGCTACGTACCGAAAATTCTGTACCCAGAACCTCTACCTCCAGCCCATCGGTAGCCTGAACGACAAATGGCTGGTTGTCTGAAAGATGTTTTATGTTAAAGACGGCATCGCCCGTTAGAACAATCCTGCGCGAAAGCCAGCCATAACCGATGCGTGGCATTTGTAAAGATGAATTACTGTTGAGGGCCACAGTCGAACCGTCTGGCAGGTTTAGCGAACGAAGTTGGTGTGGCCCCGTAGTAATCGTATCGTACAACAATGGCTCTCTGAATAACCAGCTACCAGCAAGCAATGTGATGGTAACTGTTGCGGCTACCAACCAGCGACGGGGGGGCCAGACCAGGCGTGACTCATCGGAAAACGGTCGTAAAAACCGGGGTTTATTTTCGGTAGGCGTGTCGAGTCGTTGCCGGAACTGATCGAGATGATTGACAACATTAGGCGTGTATTGTGGAAAACTGCGTTCCCATTCGTCAAGCCATTGGAAATACGTTTCCCGACTGTCGGGCTGAGTCAGCCATTCACCAATAACGTTCTGCTGAACAGACGTTGCGTGCCCGGCGAAATAGGTAAATATTAATTCTTTGGTAGGGACCATGATGAGGTGATAAGTCGTTGAGCGTTACGATAAGACCGTTAGCAGAATCAGCCCACAACTAATCAGTTTTTGTTGCCGGAGTAGTTGCCGAACGATGGAAATTGACCGCAACAAGTGATTTTCGACTGTTTTCGGGGATAGACTCATCTCTGCTGCAATCTCTTTATAGGACTTACCTTCAAATCGGCTCAGTAAAAACACCCGTTGCCGTTGGGGCGACAATTGCTGAACCGCCTGCTCCAGTGCCCGGTAGAGTTCGTCTTGCTGCAAAAGGCGATCGGGTTGAGTAGCGTCAAGATCGGGTCGATCAAGATCATCGGGCAATGGTTCCTGCCGATTCAACTCCCAGCGCAAACAGTTGTAAGAGCGGTTTCGCACGGCCTGATAGAGATACGCGCGGTAAGAACCAGTAATTTTTTTGTAAAGCTCTTTTTGATAGAAGGTGAAGAACAAGTCAGCGACTATATCTTCCGCAACCTGCCGATCGTATACAAAACGAATGGCATGGCTGCACAAGGGGGCGAAGTACTGCCTGAAGAGAAGTTCGCACCCCAGCCGGGGATCGGTCGAAAATGCATTTCGGATAAACAATTCGTTATCGGCAGGTACACCTATTGATGCGTTGGTATTGGTCCGATGTAAAGGCATTGGCCCGGCGGGTGCCGGGTCAGTAGGCTGCCGAAATGAGAATGCGTTAGCAGGCATTAAATCGAAGGGTCTAGTAGAGGTAAGACAAGTTTACTCATTTAATCCCCCAATCGGTTTTTATTTTTTATTTGTAAAATGCAAATTTTCGAAAAGTCAAACGACTATTTTCCCGGTGCATATCTTTCAAAAAAAGTTAACAGCCTACTTATTTCCCGTTAATCGCCCGGAAAAATACCGTTCAGTGAGGTACATAATGATTACATAACAGGCTGTTTTGCAGCATCGGATTAAGGCTCTGCAACAGTCTTTCCAACGTATCTGGCCTTATACCTATACTTCTGAATATCAGCACAAAAATGAAAATACGAGTAATGAAATAGAGAAAACAAGTGTTGTAAGGATAGCAGTCGTTGTTCCATCGAAAAGCAGCTACCTGCCAAAACAAATGGCAAAATTTAATATAGTGCTTTAGAACGTGTTGGGGAATTGAAAAAGACTGGTAGTCGTGTCACCTTTGTGGTCGCCAAACGACAAGATGATGACCAAACAGTTTATGGAACTGACCGACTACCAATGGGCCACAATATCGCCTTTTCTATCTCTCA
>JANXVQ010001013.1 GCA_025351545.1 Spirosoma sp. | reverse complement strand
ATGCTTGGATCGACGGCTTCAAAGCACTATTAGTACGGTTTGAATTTTCAGTGAAAAATTGGATGAGCCTACATTTTATCGCATTCTCGGTCATTTTCCTGCGTAAAATCAACCGAAAAAAGAAAGTTTAAACAGCTTCGAGGTAAAAAACGGCCATCCAATGCTTCCACAATTAAATTGCCCGCATAAGTCTGGTAACCAGACGAAGTCACTTCTACCGCAACAATATCAGTCTGTGTGAAGTCAAGCTTAAATAGACCTTTTGAATCCGAGTTTAGACACTTTTTGTCGCCATTTTTGGTAAAAAAGAAGCACGCTTTGGCTTGTAAAGGCGTATCCCGAATGGCATCTTTAATCATAAATAGACTATGTTGCACAGCGTTGCTATCTGTTTTATTAACTTTTAAAGCACTGCTATGCTGTATATAATCAGTTTGTTCGGTTTGCAGATAAGTTCTGTCATTACCCTGGTGTTCAATAGCAACCAATGGAATTAATATCACAACTGCCTGCGTATCATGTAGTACGCTGGGTTGATGAAGGGAAAGGATTTGTGATCGATAGCCTGTTCGTTCGATTAAGATTGCCGTTGCTTCGCATGGAGCTTCGGCAATGAAATCCCCCGACTTAGAACTAATGCTAATCCTTTTGCGACCTGTAGGGAGTTTGGCAAACAGTTTAGCATCTGACAGTGGCCGATGTGTGGCATAATCGACCACTATGCCTTTTACTCGCAAACAGAGTGTATTATCTGACTCTTGCGCCAGAGTAGTCATACCCCCAAGGCATAACCCCACTACCAGTACCTTACCTAAGGTTGTCACGATTTACTGAGCGGCTACACCTATACTTCCTAAAAGAACATCCCACTTCAGCGTACGTATATTATTAAGAATCCCCGGGATTGGCACAAGCTTAACGCGAACATTCTTTTGTGTTACGTCGCTATAGATGACATCATCATTATTCGCTCCGTATCCCATGAACGTTTGCTGGCCGGTTATAACGCCGTAGTAATTGCCATCGGCGGCTTGCGAGAGCTCTTTGATGTATTGAACTTGTGACCATTCAATTTTAACGGAGCTATAAGGAAGTAGCTTGAGTCGTGTTAAATAATCACGAATGGGAAAGCGCCGGGCCCCAGGCCGACTCTTTGATGTAACTTCAATAGTAGCTGCTGGCATGAATAGTCCGGCTGCCTGTTCAATGGCTTTATCTTTCTCGTAGGTTGGTAGTTTTTTATCTGTGATTATATTCAGATAGGAAACAAACTCATCTACTTTTTGCAGTGATTTTTTACGGTAAAGTTGATAATCTGCTGCGTCTAAACCTGGCTTGCCAGATTCAACTACAGTAGGGGCAGGCGCTTCTATAGGGGTTGGTGTGGGTGTTTTTTGTGGCTCAATCGTGGATGGTGACGACTTGATCTGAAGATCCGCAGCAGAGTTGTCTTGTTGAGTACTTATTTTTTGAGGTTCGGGAGACACTGACACTACGGCCGGTTGAACGTTTGCTGTTGGTATCCCTTCGTTAATCTGTTTCGCTACGTCTTTTAATAAAGGAGCCACTTCTGAGACTTCACGGAGTAGTTTGTGGTTTCCATTTCGATAGATAATCGCGACCAATTCACTTTTTGGAATGGATGCTGATTTGCCGTCGATAGTCTTGTAATTAACGACATCATCACTCTCGTAGGAGATCAGTGCGGGAATAACTGTCAGTGGAATCGCTTTTACCAAATAGTCTTTATCATTCGAACGAGGGGGAGCCGATAAGTATGCCTGCAACTGCTGCTTAGCTTGTGCTAGGTCACTGCTTAGATCCTCAATGACTAGAAAATTACCTGTGCGGCTAAATGCAATAAGTACATTCTGTCGCTGAAAGCTGTAGGTTTTGACTTTGTCCTGCTTCACCGTAAAAGACACCCTATCTTCTGTTAATTCAGTAAGTTGGGCATTCTCAAGCCGATTTCCATTCGACGTATAAATAATATCTTGTGCAGATAAGGTTAATAATGAGCATATAACAAAAAGTGTAGATAGTGAAAGTTTCTTCATGAAAGTGTGGTTTGATTTTTAGCGCATCGTTTTTACCAGCTGGCGGGTGGCATTGGCGATAAATGATTCTAAATCATCCTGATCAAGCTCTTGGTAAGGTTTACGATTAAGTCTGCGGAGCTCTTCCTTTTCACCCGTCTTCAGCCATGGAACGTTCACAAAGATTCCTCGCGATCCTCCTTTTTTGTATAAGCCACGACATCCATCCAAACAGGGAGTGGAATGAATTTTATACGACCCAACTATCTCGTTGGTCTTCACATAGACTAGTTTGAACTCTACCGATGCTCCGCCCATACTGCGGTATTCATTGATAAGCCTCTGCTGATCATCAGGGACTGTGTAGCAAACATTGGTGTTATACCCCACAGTATTGTCTAATCTGACGAGCTCAAGAATTAGATCTGTATTAGTGAGGGCATTGATTTTAGAGTAGTCAATACTTTGATTATTGTCAAGTACTTCATTAAATAATCCTCGATCTCGGACGCTAAACCCCTCCTTGAAAAGCTGTTTTTCAATAGCGTTATATAAAGCAGTTTCGTCATACTGCGATTCAACATACTGCACTTTGGCTGCTGATCTGCCACTACCAGCTTGTTTTACAACAACTGGATTGATCATGCCCGATTGGTAATTGCCAGTTCCCTGCGTGTTGGTTACCCCCTTCCGTGTATTGGGCACTCTGAGGACAATGCGGGGGGATTTATTAACGAGCATAATCTCAGTCAAGACATCCGAGGATGTCAATTCAGAGGGCTTCTGCGTAAAGCGTACAACAGCCCTTTGGCTACAGGCGATTTGAATAAAGGCAAGAAAAAGAAAGTAATAGTATTTGTGTTTCATTGATTAAGGTTAAGGTGTGGTTATGGAACATGGCTTTTAGAGAAGTATTTAGCCGTAAAATCAAAATCGCTCTTACATCGAAAAAATATCGGCAAATATGACTGTATCCTCTTTAAATAAGGAAATTCTATTCGTTACTGTGGTATTCTTAGGCTTATAAATTAATTCAGTAAAAAG
>JANXVQ010001000.1 GCA_025351545.1 Spirosoma sp. | reverse complement strand
CATGGGCGGCAAACCTGGCCAATAGTCGGGCCATCCGTCCATATCCTGCTGGTGGCTGGCTTTCAAAAACTGAACTTTACCCAGTTGACCGGTTTCGTATAGCTCTTTGACAAAAAGAAATTCGCGGCTATAAACCACCGTTTCCATCATCATATACTTCTTGCCCGATTCCTTACAGGCTTTCACAATGGCCAGGCACTCCTCAACGGTTGTGGCCATTGGTACTGTGCAAGCCACATGTTTACCCGCGCGCAGCGCTTTCAGGCTTTGCTCGGCATGGTTGGGAATTGGGGAGTTGATATGAACCGCGTCGATTGCCGGATCAGCCAGTAATTCATCGTAACTGCTATAGCGTTTGTCAATGCCATACGCATCACCAATTTCGTTCAGCTTTTCGATATTACGCTGGCAAATCGCATACATAGTTGTATTTGGATGCCGCTGGTAAATCGGGATAAATTCAGCCCCAAATCCGAGGCCAACAATGGCGATATTTATTTTCATTCGTGTACCGGCCCGAATGGTCGGCTATAAGGTTAAGGATTTATAGTTCACTGCCAGCCGAGACGGTCGGTACTATATGGCTCTTTATGAATTTTAGGCCATCAACGGCAAGTTGTTCAGGTGAGTCGAACATGGGCCGGAAAATATGTGTGGCGGCTGCTAATTCGGGTGGATTTGGGCCAAACGCTTCAATGGCAATCGGACCTTCGTAGTTAATTTCCTCTAATACGCTAAACACTTCCTCGAAGTTGATATGTCCCTTGCCGGGTGTGGAGCGGTCGTTTTCCGAAATCTGTACATGAGCCAGATACGGTGCACATTTACGTAAGGCATCGCCAATGTTTTTCTCCTCCATATTCGCATGGAAGGTGTCGAAAGCAGCCCGGCAGTTTGGGTGATTTACAGCTTCGACATAGCGCATCAGGTCATTTACACAAGTGAGTAAATAGATCTCAAACCGATTGAGATACTCTATTGCCAGCGTAACGCCCTGATTCTGGGCGTATTCGGCTACCTCACGCATACCCGCTACCGACCAGTTCCATTCTTCAGTTGTTGCTGGTTTACCCGTAAACGTTTTGAAACCGGCATACATCGGCCCCATTAGAATAGACGATCCAACCGCTCGCGAACAGTCGATTACTTGTTTCAGGTAGTCAATACTCGCCTGACGCACAACTGGATCGGGACTGATAAGGCTATGTTCCGGCCCACAGATTGTACAGGTCTGCACCTCCAGACCCAGTTCGCTGAGTTGATGACCAATGCGCTGCCACTTGTCGAGGTTGACACTACTGACAGGAACTTCGACAAAATCAAAGCCGCTCGTTTTCAGGAAAGCTAATGTGCCAGCCAAGTCTTCGTCCATCGACATCGTCCAGACGAACATATTCATTCCTACCTTATTCATATTAAGTCCATAAAAAATTAAACAAATATAAATAGTAGCTAATTTTGTATGTTGGCTTTTATTGGCGAATATTAACTTTATTTTTACCTGTATTGAGGGATTTATACGTTTTTTGTGTTAAAAATCAGCAATTGAATGAGACAGCCCCTTCGCAAAGACCTTGAACCCGTTGCGGCTTCATTCATCGTTAAACAATTAGTGGAGCCCCATTTCGATCCTAACTGGCATTTTCATCCGCATTACCAATTATTTCTGGTAGAAGAAGGCACAGGTACACGTTTTATTGGCGATTCGATAAAACCCTTCGGTCCCGGCGATTTGGTTTTTCTGGGTCCAAATCTGCCACATCTCTGGCGAAGTGATCAGGCATATTTTGACCGCCACCCGATCTCGAACCAGTCGGGCTTCAGAACTCGCGGCACTGTGGTGTACTTTACCGAAGATTTTTTAGGGTCTGATTTTTTTGAAAAACAGGAAATGGCTCCCTTGCGGCAGTTGCTCAATCAGGCCCGGCAGGGTCTGGAATGGACTGGGCATACGCGCCACCGGGCCGAAACGGCCCTTCATAATCTGACAACTCAGTCCGCTGGTTTTGAGCGGGTTATTAGTCTTTTAACCTTGCTGAGCGATCTTTCCCGAGCCACCGATTATAAATATCTGACCAGTCCGGGCTATACAAATACCGTTAAGCCGAACGAAACCGACCGAATGCAACTTGTTCATGATTATGTGTTGGGACACTTTCCCGATGATCTTAGTCTGGACACAATTGCGGATTTAGCCGGTATGACTTCCCCGGCTTTCTGTCGGTATTTTAAAGCCCGAGCTAACAAAACATTCTCCGAATTTGTCTCGGAGGTTCGTATTGGGCACGCTTGTAAACTGCTCATGAATGGGAAGCTAAACATCACGCAAGTTAGTTTTGAGAGCGGCTTCCGGACGCTGTCGAACTTCAACCGGCAGTTTAAAGATATTACCGGCCAAACGCCGTCAGGTTATGTAAGAACCTATCGGCAATTATAATAAAACAGCCCGCTTTCCTGAGGAAAGCGGGCCGTTTTGTTATGAAAACTAAGATTAGTATAGCGTAGTGGTTCCTATCGGTTCGCGAACGGACACACCTTCCAGAATAAACGAAAGCAAGTCTTGATTTAGCTGGTCTTTTTTGGTTACGAACAGCCCGT
>JANXVQ010000970.1 GCA_025351545.1 Spirosoma sp. | reverse complement strand
AATCAGCAACCGTTGTGAGTGAAGCGCCAGCCGGATTGTGTTGTTCATCAAAACGACAATAATCAACAGCAAAATCAACGCAAAAGCCGACATTACGGCATAAATTTTTGTGATGTTCCGGTTGATATTATCTACCAGATTTTCCTGATAAACTACCTCAAATACGCCGTCAATTTCTTCTAAATTTCGTTTTACTTCCTGCAATTTCGCTTCCTCAAAATACCCTTCACTGAGTTTTATACGGTAGCTATCGTGCAGTGGATTTTCGCCCAGAAACTTCGAGAAATCTTCTTTCGTTTCGGCAATAAACTCCTTCGCGGCTTCATCTTTCGTAACAAGATTAACCTGGGGAATACCGTTGACTTTCAGAATATAAGGTTGCTCAGCAATGGTGTGAAATAGAGCCGTACTCTTTTGCACAGTGAGATCTTTATCCAGAAAAGCCCGCACTTCGTAGTTCTCACGGATGTACGTTACCAGCTTCTTTGACTGGATAGCCAGCAATCCGCAGAAACCAATTAAAAACAATGCCAGTGTCAGACTGAATAAAATCATGCCACTGGGATATGCACCTACTTTTTTCTTGTTACGAGCCATTTAGGGCGTTCGTGTTATGGGACAAAAATAACTCATTCAACGGGTGAACGGTCCAATTTAACAAAATTTAGCATAAGAGACTGGAAACGGGCTCAGAATGAACATGACAGCAGGGTTCTACTCACTACTTTACGTTCTGTTCTGCATGCTCTATTCTTATGATCCACGCTCTTGCAAAACCTTTTCCGGATACCCAATTTCAATTAAATACAACCCATTGGCCGGTGCTGCCCGACCCGCCACCGTGCGGTCTAAGGCCAGAATTATTTGTTTAAACTGGTCAAGGCTCATACGCCCCTGCCCTATCTCAAGCATCGTTCCAACAATAGTGCGCACCATGCCCCACAAAAATCGATTCGCTTTAATATGAAACGTCAGGCAATCATCATTTGTATATTTCCAGTAAGCAAAATCGAGTCGGCAGTTAAAGTGCGTCACATTGGCGCGGGCTTTACTGAAACTCTTAAAGTTGGTGTGTTGCAGTAGTATTGTGCAAGCTTCATTCATACGTTCGACATCCAGATGAGGTCGAAAATGATACGTCAGGCCGCTTTGGAAAGCACTTTTCTGGCGCGTGATGTGATATTGGTAATACCGGGAATTAGCCGAAAAGCGAGCATGTTCATTCGGTTGAACCGGAAAAATTGTGTGAATGGCAATGTCTTCAGGCAAGATGCAATTGATCGAATAAATAAACAGGTCGGTCAGCGCAAGTGGCTCATCGACATCGAAATGGGCAAATTGCTGCTTCGCGTGAACACCCGCGTCCGTGCGGCCGCTACCCATAATATAAATGGGTTGGCCAAGTCGCTGGGTCAGGGCTGCTTCGAGCGTAGTTTGCACACTTGTCCCATTGGCCTGTGTCTGCCAGCCATGATAGGCCGTTCCCCGATACGATAGTTCAATAAAATAACGCATATCGGACAAAAGTACCGTTTAATCAGCAGTTGTCATTTTAGCGCGTTTTTTTCTGATCATAAAAGTAGAGGAACTATTGACTTATCAAAACTTCACAATTCGCTTCGAAACCGTTCGGGCGCCAACGTTTATATGGAGGATATATATTCCTGCCGGTTGCTGATCGAGCGATAGTGTCGACAGTGTCTGCCGGGTTTCCTGCCGACTGGTTGTCCGGCCCGTCAGATCGGTCAACTCCAATACTGCGGGTTCGGTAGTAGATAACCCTCTGATTCGTACTGTTAGGGTGGTGGTGGCTGGCACAGGATACACGTCTACAGCGTCAGCTAATGGCTGGTCTTCGATTCCTAGCAGGGGAATCAGAGTCACGACGGCTAAACGCCTGAGTATCGTTCCATTGCCACACACATTATTTATGCCTGTTAGCAGATATGAGGTCGTTTTGCTGGGTTTAACCTCAACCGTATAAGGATTAGCATTTGTCGATACGGTTAAGTTAGGTCCTAATCCACTGGCTGTACTATCCCGGTAGGAAAAGCCCCAGGGGCTCTCGCCGGTAAACGATACAGACAACGATGTTGGTTGTCCTTCGTAGCTGGTTTGACTGCTGGTTATTTTGGCTGTTGGCAATGGCCGGATGGTTAGTTTCGTTGGGCTGGCACTTCCGTTAATAGGAATCTTCGGGTTCGTTGCAATCACCCGAACCAGGTACGAACCACCAATTGAAGTGCGAGGAAGGATCCCAATAATTTCTCCATTCGCATCCTGACTACTCAATGCGTCCACGAAGATTGTCTTCGTGGAATCGGTTTCAATCTTAGCTACTTGTAGTTTAAAAACACTGCCCGGATTGAAGGCTCCTGATGTCATAAAACTGGTTGTCAAAACCGCCCCGGCGCAAAGCGTTGTAGAGGTAAAGGCTAGCGTCTGAATGGTGGGAATCATAACGGTAACGGTCGCGGCAGGGCTACTGCCGGATAAACCTGTTCCGCATTTATTCGCGACTTCGGCAACCTTATAGATCGTTGTACGCTCCGGCAAAACCAATAGTGTCGTGTCTTTTATACTGATACCACTTAATCCATTCGATAGTTTGAAACTGTAGGGACCAACACCCGTGAAGGTCAATTTTAGCGGCACCTCCAGCCCTAGATTGGTTGTTGTTGTGCCAAGAATAGACATTGTTGGTACAGTCTGTACAAAAACGCGAATAGCTGCTTTTGGGCTTTCACAGCCATTGGCTCCCGTCTGCGTAACAGAATACACATCACCCTCCGGCTTTACCGTAACATTTAACACTGGCGGGGTCGGCGCTGTCGTGGTTACCGTGCCATTTGGATCAGTCCATTTCAGGTTATTGCCGCTGGCGCTGAGGGGTTGAGAAGCAACTCCCTGGCAAATTTCCACTATCGTTTTGCCAACGGTAGGTATTGGAGTCGATAGAACGTTGACCGTCAGGGTGGCTTTGGCCCCCTCACAACCATTCACTGTCTGCGCTACCAGAATCGTAAACGAAGCCGCTTTGTCGGTATTAATTAATGGCGCCGATGCCAGTTTACTTCCCTCTGCCGTGTACCAGATCAGTCCATTGCCTACTGCTGACACAAGTTCGGTCGGGGCAAACTGACAAAGATTTTTTTGGGTTACGATCGGAGCCGCCGGTAAGGATTTCACGGTCGTGGATAGGGTGGCGCGTAGTCCTTCGCATCCATCAATACGCTGACTAACATAATAGTTAACCTGTCCCGTCTGACCCGTAGTAAGCGTCGGTGCTGTCGATAAACCAGTACCTCCATTTTCGGTAGTATACCAAAGAAGATTCTGACCATCGGCCGACAAAACCTTTGCCGACTCATTCTGACAAACTGAAACAGCTGTCGTATTGGGCGGGCCGGGTGCTGGCTTTATTGTCACCTTAATTTCAGAACGGGAGCTTTCGCATTTATCGGTTGTTTGTGTTACAAAATAGCTAACTGTTCCTGATGCATTGGTTGACGGTGTAGGCGCAGAATCAATATTTTTCCCCGATGCATCATACCATTTAAGACCATTGCCTGTAGCAGTCAGCGTGGATACCTGTGTACCCTGACAGTAACTGTAGGCATTTGTAACAGATGGAGCCGGGGGTGCAGCTGTTACTTTAACCATTATACTACTGCGTGATCCTTCGCACCCATTAACAGTCTGGCTAACATAATAGATGAAATTGCCCTCGTCTTTAGTGTCGGGGATAACATTATTACCAAGTGACGTTCCAGCCGATGACTCATGATACCAGTTTAAGCCTTGCCCACTGGCAACCAGAGGAATAGCCGTTGCATTTCGGCAATAAACCGGCCCTGCACTGGCTACCGCCGGCACTCCGGGGATCGAGTTAATCGTTACTGACAAGACTGAACGGGTACTTTCGCAACCAGTTGGCGATTGACTCACATAATAGGTGATCTGACCTGTTTGTGAGGTACTAACAACTGGCGCAAGTGCTAATCCTGTACCGCCCGTATTGCTAGTGTACCACAACAAATTCTGCCCCGCAACCTGAAGCACAGGCGCCGGAGCATTCAGACAAACCGTTACCGGTTGTACCGTGGGCGCAGTTGGTGTTGGCTTTATTTCTACCTTGATTGCAGCACGTTCACTTTCGCAGTCATTTACTTTCTGCGTTACATAATACGAAAACGTACCGGCAGCAGCTGTTGATGGTAGAGAAGCCACCATTGACCCGATACCACCTGTTGCATTTGTACCATACCAGACTAACGACGCGCTGGCATCTGTCGTGGTTGCACTCAACGGGCTGGCAGACTGAGACTGACATAATAAAACAGAGTTGGGCGAAACCGTTGGTGCAGCGGGTTTTGCCCTCACCGTTAGACTGGTGGAACTCGGCGTTCCAATAATATCCGGATTTTTAGAAACCAGTCTAATTCGATAATGGCTCCCGGCAGGTGTGTTAGCCGGAATCGTGGCCAGGTATGTAATTTCATATCGACCGGATGCAGACAGCAGCGAGGAAGGTATTTCGGCGTATGTGTTTCCTCCGTTAGAAAGTTCAACGGTGAGAATGCCGCTAAGAGAACTTCTAATGCCTGTCACCTCAATCTGAGAACCCTGGCACACTGAAGTAACAGTTAAAGGCTGTGTATTAAGCGATTGTGCTGACGTATGAAATGCCCCAAATAGCCCAACCAGAAATAGTAGACTCGTAAATAACCACTCCAGAGGCTGTTTGGAAATACCAGCCCAGAATAAACGTTGAATCATACTACTAATTAGCTAGAGAGTTAGAAATTAATTGAGGGTAACAATGGACAAATATATGTTCCTGTCTACTGTTTTGTATCCATTCTATTAACTTAGTTATCAGTAAAATACACAATTAGCGCAAGTCTACTCAGCTGGACAAACGGGTATTCACTCAAAAAAATCTGCGTGTAAATCCTGGCAGCTGTTGCTTCTTTTACCGTACGTTTGTTACACTTCCCCGCTTTATAGTTCCAATTAATTCGGTGGGCAAATAAGCCAGAATCTCCTGCTTGAAGGCGTTAATAATCTGGCGTTTTAGAAAGCTGCGGTGCATCACTAAACTCACCTCACGAACGGGAGATGGCGCGTCGAACGAACGAAGCCGCGCCCGGCGGCTCGCATCCATATCGAGCGTAGCCAGATAAGGAAGCAATGTAAAACCACCCTGTTTATCAATGAGTTTGATAAGGGTTTCGAGTGAACCCGTTTCATAACGCAGGGCCGTCGTGCAGTTTGACTGGCGATCGGCTCCGCACAAATTCATGACCTGACTACGGAAACAGTGACCTTCGGTCAGCAGCCACAGACCATCTGTTTTTAAATCCGCTGGCGAAACCGTTGCCTTAGTCAACAGTAGGTTCGATTCTGCGGCATAGGCGACAAAAGGCTCCTGAAACAAGGGAATTTCGGTAATACCATTCTCTGTCAGTGGCGTAACAACTAACCCCACATCAATCAGTCCATTACGCAGTTTTTCAACTATCTGCTCCGTGACCAACTCCTGAATATGGACTGACACCGCAGGATACTTACCAACAAATTCGCCTATGAAATAAGGTAACAGATAGGGAGCTAATGTTGGGATAATACCAATTCGAAAATCACCCCGAAAAGCTTCTTTCGACTCGCTAACGATTTCAGGTATACGCCGGGCGGCACGCAATACATCTCTGGCCTGTACCAGAATCGTTTGCCCAGTTTCGGTTGGCACAACGGGCTGTTTCGAACGGTCAAACACAAGTACGCCCAACTCGTCTTCCAGCTTCTGAATCTGCATACTGAGCGTGGGCTGGGTAACATGGCAGGCTTCGGCAGCGTTTGCAAAATGCCGGTACGTATCAACGGAAACAATATAGTCGAGTTGAGTAAGTGTCATAAAATTTGGATCGTATAAACTGCCATGACCTCGTTTAAGATCATGTAGCCTATGTCTTATAGATATAATTTATACAAATCTAAATTATATCGAACAAAACAAATCCATCCTTATCGTATTTTTGTTGTAGAGTATCCTGACAATTGTTTTGACGGGCATTTATAAACCCAAATAAGCGGCAACTTACTCGCTATTATCACTGTTTTTTCTCAACATGGACGTTTCTGTTTTGCAATCACCCGTTACCGCCCAAAAATCATACGGAAAGACGGGCGTTTTAATTGTTAACCTGGGTACACCCGACAGTCCCTCGATACCGGATGTGCGTAAATATCTTCGCGAATTTCTGATGGATGGCCGGGTTATAGACATCCCATTCATTTCGCGTTCATTACTCGTCAACGGCATTATTGCCCCGTTTCGTGCTCCCAAATCAGCCAGGATTTATAAGCAGCTCTGGGCTGAAACAGGCTCACCGCTGAAGTACTACGGAAAGATCGTTGAACGTGACCTGCAAAATGCATTAGGCGATGACTATGTTGTCAGATTAGCGATGCGCTACCAGAGTCCGGCTATTGAAACGGGCTTGAACGAGTTTCAGCAATTGGGTTTGACAGATATTATTGTCATTCCTTTTTTCCCGCAATATGCCTCAGCATCAACCGGATCGGTCTACGAGAAGGTGATGGATGTCGTGAAAACATGGCAGGTAATTCCGGCAATTCGTTTTATCAACCGATTTCTCGAGCATCCAAAATTTATTGAGGGATTTGCCCAACTTGGCCGAAAATACATGGCTGCCTATGACTACGATCATTTTCTGTTCAGCTATCATGGATTGCCAGAAAGACAGATTCGGAAAGGCGACGTAACAAAAACCGTTTGCCAGTTTGGCGAGTGCTGCGGATCGCTTCAGACCTTAAATCAGCACTGTTATCGGGCACAGTGTTTTGAAACGACACGTTTGTTGGTAAAGGCAATGAATATTCCAGAAGGCAAATACACAACCTGCTTTCAATCTCGGTTGGGTAGCGACCCCTGGATTAAGCCCTATACTGACGATATAATCAAGGAGTTGCCGGCTAAAGGGATCAAGAGTGTGCTGGCTTTTTCGCCCGCTTTTGTCGCCGATTGTTTGGAAACAACTATTGAAGTTGGGGTCGAGTACAAAGAATTATTTGAGCAGGCGGGTGGAAAACACTGGCAACTGGTCGAAAGTTTGAACGACAGTCCAATCTGGATTGAGACACTGGTTGACCTGGTGAAGACAGTGTAATTTGGTTGACCTATAAAACAAGAGCCCGCTTCTCGGTTAGAGAAAGCGGGCTTCACATTACGGCAGATACAGCACTGAAGGTAATAAGGCACAGCTTATCGCAACATTCCTACATACGTTTTCGGTACATAATCTATAGCAATTCAGTAAACTTATTCATCGATATCAGGCTGTAAATGTGTTATAAATCATTAACGATAATACCGCAAAAATGTTTTTGGAAGCATTACAGACAAGTATTGTAGTAATGTAATCAGACCTTTAATAACTGATGCCAAGCGGATTGCATCATAAATACACGGTTCATTAGAGCCGTGTATCAGAACACTTTCTTCGTTCGATCGAACACAAAGTTCTCAACCGTTAACGGCCGAAACAAATAGACTCATTAATCAAAAAACTCCTTCCCCAGCATTAGCTTCGCCATTATGTTCATGCGAATTCCCGGCTGCGTTTGCTGACAATAGTCCTTACCAACAACGTGTCGGCACCGATAGAACACATTATTGGTACTCAGTAACGATGTATATTATTTAACAAAAATGCCCGATAAGCAGATTTACTTATCGGGCATTCACTATAGGTTATTCAGGCGATTAGGCTGCCATCTGTAAATAAGGCTCCTGCTCCAACTGTGGTTCTTCCAGCATTGGTGCAATGATTGTATTCATTCGCTCCCGCACAAAGCTCTCCTGCAAATACGATGGCAACTTAGCCACCAACTGTCGGTAGGCTTGAATACCAAGCGCCTTTGCAATATACGCTTCATGCACCGAATTGACATGCGCGACAATCGTTACCAGACTCTGATGGAACAGTTTAACATCAATTTCAGAATCAACAAATCTCTCAATCTCGCGGTTTATTGACGAGATACGCAATCGGCTTAACATATCAAAATAAGTCGTGTAGCCTATTTGCTTTGCTAATTGCTTATACTGCTCCACACTGAATTTTTGCAGAATCTCTCCCGTTTTCGGGCTACGCAATGCCGTCTTCGGATTCGTCTGAATGGCGTTACGCAATGTTCGCACGCGCTTGTCACGAGTGGTTTTAAGAAACTGAGCTAACTCGGCCTGCGCCGAAGCCGCCCGCGATGGAAGTAATAAATCGGTTTTAGCGGCAACACTGAACCGCTTCGCCATCGGCAATCGCTGAATACGATAACTATTGATCGGGCCAAGGGCATAGTAGCCAATGGAGGCCGGATAATAGCCCCGTACGACCGCATTTCCGACCCGCTTGCGGATCAGTTCTTCGTTGCTTACATTAACGCCTTGCACAGCCAGAAAAGCCCGTGCGCTGAACAACGCGCTATAGTATGCCTGTGGGAATGTCCAGTGCAATGAGCTTTGCAAATACTGCTCATCATTAACAACAGGGGTAATCCGCAAGGCATACTCCGCACTCCAGCTGTTCAATAACAATTTTTCCAATGCCTTACGGCTCTCATCGGTCACGAGCCCATAAAACTGCTGAAAAACAGGAAATTTAGCAAGGTCGAAAAGGTCATTCTGTTGATGAATATGGTAATCCATCGCAAAAAAATGGTTCAGAAACACCTGCGCAGGAATTGATCTCCGCCAGTTGTCGTCCACGGGCAAATTACCTGTCGAAGTCGGTGCAAGGGGTGCCTGAGCGTTCGGGGAATGCATCGTAACGTTGGTTATCTGTGTCATAATTCATTAACGAAAAAGGGGCTTTGTGCGTTCATTTTTCGTTAACATTTTTACTCAGTTAATAGACTATAAATCAACTAGTTATCAAGAGTTTATCACCCCAAAAAATGACCTGAAAATCAGCTTGTTCAGTATATAATCAATACCTTTAATTTTGCGTATTTAAATGTACTTTTGGGCCGCGTTTCAACGTTTCGTTCGTAGTATGAAGTGGACAAAGTATATAGTGATTACCGGATGCCTGTGCTTTAGCGGCCTGGCACTATCAACTGCTTGGGGGCAACCCAAGCATCAAGTTGCCCCAACCGATGGCACAGCCTCTATGGAAGGAACGGTGCAGGATGTCCAAACGAAAAAACCCATTATTGGCGCGCTGGTGATGGTTAAAAATCAGGATGGAATCGTTCGGGCTCAGCAATCAACAGGCGCCGATGGAGCTTTCCAGTTAAAACTGGACCCCAAACAGTCCTACATTATCACAACGAAAGCGGAGGGATATATCACGCTCGATGAGCAACTGGCCTTTACGTCAGGCAGTACCAATCGATTGTACGGCAAGATCATTGGTCTCTTTAGAAGCGCAGCAAAGCCAACAACGGCCATAGCCTCATCTATAACGACTCCTCCTGCAACGCCCTCTGTTGCTCTCCCAGAAATACAGGTAACAGGCAGGGAGCAACCCCGAACAATCAGCCCTGGCAATGAACGTGTAACTCCGCCCAAAACGCTTGATGCGAAGGTTGTTTATACGCCCCCGCTCATTGTAGCGCCTACGGGCAAAACGACGCAACTGCGGGCCATTCAGTTTGTACAAAGCAAGTCTGAACTCCTGCCCGATGCCCAACCGGCTTTGGAGCAACTTTTACAATTCTTGCAGGGAAAGCCCTCCGCCGAAATTGAATTGTCAGGCCACACCGACAATCAGGGTGATTTCGATCAGAATCTGCTCCTGTCGAAACAGCGGGTGGATATAGTGAAGGAGTATCTCGTGAAAAATGGCATTGCGGCTAATCGCATCAGCACACGCGGCTACGGCCCTACGCGTCCTATTGCCAGTAATAACTCAGAAACCACACGACAACTCAATCGACGCGTAGAAATGATTATCGTCAAACAGTGATGTATATGGATAATGGGTAATAGACTGATTGTCTATTACCCATTATCCATATACATTATCCATTCGCATTACTTTCTCCGCCCCAGCCATAAGCCCCCAAGTACCAGTCCGGTACCAATGAGTGTGTATGTGGTGATGGGTTCGTTCATGAGCAGATAGGAATAGGCAAAGCCAAAAATCGGGCAAAGAAACAGCCATAGCGAAGCACGAATAGCATCTTGCCGGACAAGATAAAACCACAGCTGTAAAGCCACCACCGAAACCGGTACAATTAGCCAGAATACCGCTAGCCAGAACCGCCCGTCGTAGTGTGACGTACTGAAGCCAGCCGGGTCCAGCGCAATACTCAGGAGGGTAAATGGGATAAGCAATATTCCGCCCAGCAACACCTGCCAACCGTTGATAACAAGATTGGGGAGTCGCCATTGGATGCTGGCATAATAGACTGTGGCCACAGAAATTGACATCACGCCTACCAGCAAAATCAGTAAACCCTCAACGGTGGCATAGCTGTTTTGCAGCAGCGGATAGGTTGCAATGCCCACGCCAACGAGACCGAGCAACAAGCCCCCAATCTCAGTCCAGCGCGGCATCCGGCGCAACCATATCGCCGACAACAGCGCAATAAATAACGGATTGGTAGCCGTTGACAAACTACCAATCCCAGCCGATACTTGCTTAAGCGCCAGCACGAATGTCCCGAGATAGATGGTCGTATTAAGGAGCGCAAAGATGGCTAACTGCCGCCATTCGGTGCGGGTTGGCCAGGCACTTTTCTGACGCTGAATCCCATAAGCAAACAGGAGCATTCCGCCCCCGGCTATGAAAAACCGAACGCTAGCCAGAATAAGCGGATGAACGGACTGAACACCAAATTTAGTAGCAACAGCCGCTGACGCCCAAAGGGCCGCAAAAAGAATACCGGGGAGAAGGTGGCGCACAGTTTAATCGAAGAAGGTATAAAGAACTACTTTGATTGAGCGCATCAGCATCGTGTAACTACTGTCGCGGGAGAGCAATTTTCTCAGCAGTAACTCTTGCTCCAATTCTTTATCCTGATCACCTTCTTGCCTGGCATGATACCATCCGGCTACGGCGTTAACTACTTCATGATGCCTGTTGCTAATTGCCTGTTTCAAATCCCGATGTACGTGATTCAATAAACTCACCGTATTGACAGCTTTGATATTGTCTTCATCACGTGCTTTGAATAAAGCATTTCCACCAAACTCTACTTTGTATATAATCTCACGCTCAACGTCTTCGTTGGGGGCGCATGGATCAAGATAACCACCAATAGGAATCGACTTTGGTTTCTGTTTATTAGCCTTCTCATGAATTGCATACAGGTTTTTCCACTCATAAATTGGCTTTGATGGATCGTTCTGTGGAATGAAATGATCAATTTCCATTTCGTTCATACTATCGAATTTCCTTTCGGTTAGATAGCATTTTTCACGAAACACGTTGAACAAAGCTTCGAGTACTTCCTGATTACGGTATTCTTTTTGAGCAGCTAATGAGAGCGGTGCGGGCGTATCCCGGATCACATTTATCATCGGTTAACTTCCTGCTTAATCTCTCGTTGAATAATCAATGACTCTAATTCTATTTTGAGAGTCGGAGACAGATAAGCGCTGTTCTCATCGTAAATCTTCTGCAAAGCCTTCTTCATTTCATCAGGTTTATCACCAAGCGCGTTCAGCACATTATTGACCTGAGCAATAATACCATCAGCAATATTGGAATATTCATTATCCAACTCGAAGTGCGATATCATCAAATCGGAGTAACTCCGGCCTGCTGTTTCTTCACTTGTACGAGATTCTTTTGTCGTCAAATCGAATAGTGTAGCATTTTTGATACTGGCAATAACAGCCGGTGAATGTGTGGCGGCAATGAACTGAATATTGGGAAACAGATTCGTTAGCAGTGGCAAAACCTGCTCCTGTAATTGTAAATGAAGATGCGTTTCTGGTTCATCAATCAGGACAACTCCACACGGATTGTAGCTGTAATCACCAACTTGTTTGCGAATTAAGTCAACCCGCGTGAATAAGTCCATCAGGATACTGAGTACGGCAGAAAAACCCTCAGAAAGCGTATCGAAAGTCAGCCTACGACCATCTGAAAGTATGAGATAGAACTCATAGTTACTTCTAACAAATTCAAGGCGGATTGAATTATCGTCAAACATTTTTCGAAACGCACTTTCCAAATCTTTAAAGAACTGGTCGACTTGCTCAATCTTTACAACTTGACTTTCAATCTGGCTAAACGCTTGCTCGACTTTTTGATTGACCAGATACTGTTTGAATTCCCGAATGAAAAAATCGGTTGAGTCTGGTGCATTTAATTTGTCGGTAAAATCAGTCTCTTTAGATGGATTATTTACCTGTATCGTTTGGCTCGTGCGTTTCGCTTGAAAGAATGAATACACGGATTCATTCAATTGTGTACCCCAAACATTGTAACTATCAAAAATTGAAGCAAGGCTTTTGTCATATTTAACAATCTTAACTTCAACCATATTAATCTCTTCATTAGGAGAAACTGTGGCTTCTACAGAACGGAGTTTACTGATATTTTCGTTTACTGCCTTCAGAATCGTACTCTTCCCAGAACCATTTTTTCCCGTCAGAATCAAGTGGCTAAACGGTTTGTAATCGTGTAGCTCAATAGTAAAATCCTTGTACGCGTAACAGTCGTTCACGTACAAGGATTTGATATAAGGAAACTCTTCCGGCGTAATCATAAGGAGAGGTTTTTCACAAACTGGCGTTCACAAAGTTAACCACGGGCTTACCTAAAACCCAATCTTGCCCCGGGCTGGATTGCCCTTGCGGCTGTTTGGTTTCTGCTCGTTCGCCCAGTCTCGCATTTCGGCAATTTCTTTCTCGAAACCGCCCGATAAAATTGGAAAGCGGCACCACGAACGCGGGTCGAGGTTATGGTCGTCGAGGTGGAACGAAGG